>JBFLXS010000053.1 GCA_040755795.1 bacterium
TTCTTTTTCCACTTTCCTCTTTTTGCCAAATTAACGTAACCGTTCAGGCTATATATCAAAAGTGTAAGAAAGGGGATAAGGAGATAAGAGTGATATGGAGATAAGATAATAGAAATAGATTGAAATTGATAGAAATAGGTAGAAATTGATTGTGGAAAACAACAAATTTCCATAAATTTCTATTAGTTTCTATTAATTTCAATTTTTTTAATAATATCTCCCTATCTCCTTAATCTCCCCATCTCCTTTTGTTACACCACCTGAACACTTACAAATTAACGAAGAAGACTCATAATAAGGGGTGTGGTAAAGTATATGAGGAAGGCTATGGATGCTAAATACATCATCCAGTGCACTTCACGGAATTTTCCTCTTACAATCTTTATGAAGGTATAGACAATGAAGCCTATGCCAATACCATTTGTTATGCTGTAGGTGAATGGCATTGTCACGAGTATCATAAGCGCTGGAAAGCCTTCCTCAAAGTCAGCAAAGGGAATTTGCAGGATGATAGTGCACATATAGAATCCTACAAGTATCAAGGCAGGTGCGGTTGCCTGAACAGGTATGATACTGATTAGTGGTGATAAAAAGAGCCCAAGAAGAAACAATATACCAACTATTACGGATGTCAAGCCTGTTCTTCCACCTTCGGCTACACCTGCGGCTGACTCTATGTATGTAGTTACAGAACTTGCCGATGCTAATCCGCCGAAGGTAGCACCAAGAGAATCAACAAGTAATACCCGGTTAAGGCGTGGAAGCTTGCCATCTTTAAGAAAGCCACCTCCTTCCCCAACACCAATGACTGTCCCCATCGTGTCGAAGAAATCTGACATCATAATTGAGAATATAGTGAGTATGGCTGTAAGGAATCCTACTTTTGAAAATACCTCGAAGTTTATGCCTGCTCCAAAAGTAGAAAAGTCCGGTAGGCTTATGAGCGATGTAGGTATGACCGCGGCGTTCTTAAATACAGTCAGTCCTGATGTATAATTGACGATGATAGCTAGTATTGTCGTCAGGATGATACCCAGGAGAAGTGAACCGAGAACCCGGTTTGCCATCAGGTAGGCTGTAATAAGAATGCCTATTATGGCAATAAAGACAGATGGTGTGTTTAATTCGCCTAAAGTAACTGGTATGCCTGTTCCTTGTTTCACCAGTCCCGCTTCATACATCCCAATAAAGAGAATAAAGAGTCCAATACCTACACCAATCGCTCTTTTCAAAGACATTGGTATGGCGTTCATAATTGCCTCCCTTAATCCGGTAAGCACGAGTATGGTAATAACCACACCTTCTATGAATATGACACCCATAGCGGCTTGCCAGGGAAGTTTCATCCCCAATATAAGTTGGAAGGCAACAATCGCATTCAGTCCCATTCCTGAGGCAAGGGCAAAGGGATAGTTGGTGTAAAGTCCCATTGTAATGCAAAGAACACTTGCCGCCAGGCATGTTGCCGCAATGGTAGGTGCAAGCCCCGGTCCTACTCCTTCAAGAGGACCTGCACTCAAAATTATGGGGTTAACGAATATAATGTAGGACATTGTCATAAATGTGGTTAACCCCGCAATGATTTCCTTTCTCACCGTCGTATTATTCTCCCGAAGATTGAATATCTTTTCTAAAAACCCTTTCATTAATCTTTACATCCTTTGCATTCGTTAGAAATTTGCTCTTTACTCCTTCTGAATATATATTACTATAAATCTTATTTTATTGTCAAGTAAAAAGTTTCGATCTCAGCAATTCTTGGTGAAAAATTAGATAGAGGCTCATTATTCCTTATTTTTTCTCTCAAAATGTTTACGAAAAATATTTTGTAACTATTCACCGCAGAGACGCAGAGGAACAGAGAAAACATGGAAATAAATCAGATAACAGAAAAAAATTATTGGTGCAGCAATTGAAATACATAAGACATTAGGTCCAGGTCTATTAGAAATGGAATTAAGTGTATAGCCAATAGATTTTAATTTTTTCTGTGTCTCCGCGTCTCTGCGGTGAATAGTTACCATATTTTTATCTATACCTGAACGGTTACTATAAACAGCCTCTTTACTCATAACTTTCTTCCAATGCAGGGAATTTGCCTCCTCGGACATCTTTAATGTATTTCTTCACTGCCTCATTTATTGGTGATTTTAAATCCACATATTTCCGCACAAACTTTGGTCTCACTTCATCATAAAGCCCTAAAATATCATGAATAACCAACACCTGTCCGTCACAATAAGGTCCAGCACCAATACCAATCGTGGGAATATCAAGTGTTTCCGTAATTTCTCTGGCTAATTCATACGGAATACATTCTAAAACTAAGGCAAAAACACCTATTTCTTCTAAGAGTTTGGCATCATCTATTAATTTTTTAGCCGCATCAGGGGTTTCGCCTTGAACCTTATATCCACCCAATAAATGGATTGCCTGAGGTGTAAGTCCAAGATGTCCCATTACCGGGATATCCGCATGAATCATAGATAAAATAGTTTTAGCCACATATTCGCCACCTTCTACCTTGACTGCTTGTGCCCCACCTTCTTTGATAAACCTGCCGGCGTTATAAACTGCATCCTTTACATCCACCTTATATGATAAAAATGGCATATCTCCTACGACCAGGGCATTTGTCGTGCCCTTTGCTACACCTTTGGTAAAGGTAACCATCTCATCTATTCCCACCCCTAAGGTATTTTCATTTCCCAGCATCACCATACTCAATGAATCGCCGACTAAAAGTATATCGACCTCAGCATTATCCAGAATCCGTGCCATTGAGTAATCATAAGCCGTGAGCATCGTTATCTTCTCATTTGCCTTCTTCATTTCCAATAGTTTAGTTGTTGTAACCCTTGACATTTTATTCCTCCTATTTGGTTTTTAATCTTTCCAAAATAGTCTGCCATATATCATCTATTCCCAACTTTTTTGCCCAACGCTCAATGTAATCTCTATCAATCATATCACCAGATATTTTGAGCATACTGGTTATATCTCTAATATGTTTTTCAGATTCCCCTTCTTTATAATATCGCATCTTCATAATTATTACATCTTCAGGAGAGGCAAAACTTGCTTGTGTATCTTCAATTGGAGAAATCTTTTTTATCCTTTCAAACCGACTATTATCAAAGGCATCTTTTTTACAGATAATAATATCTATTTTTAAACCAGATGCTGGATGTATAATATTAAACTGATATTTATGTCTGATTGCATCTCTTATCGCCTCTTCACTTATATAAAATTCATCCGAAGGGAATAATCTTATCAATCCTGGAATATGCTGTTCCCCAATATCTGCAACTACATCAATATCATTAGTAAACCTTGGTTCTCCATAGAATATAGAAGCAATAGAACCGGTTATAAGATATTGAATCCCAAGTGATTCAAAACCCTGCACCAGATATTTAAGTAAGTCATATTGTTCCATAGGATAATCTCCTTACTACTTCCTGTTGAACTTTTCCCTTATCCCAGTCGGGATGCAAAGAAGATAGATAGTTTGTTAATTGTTTCTTTGCAGAATCCCATAAATTAAATGCAATAATTAGTCTTTCTTGGGGAGTTTTTTTTCTTAACACTTCAACCATTAATTCATCTAAAACTTCAAGATTTCTTTTTTCAAGTTTCATAAAATTCCTCACCTTCCATCTTCCAATAGTTTTTCTCTCAACTCCTTTTCTGATGGTAATGCCAATTTATACTTGGATGCAAAAACCTTGTTGCTCAATCCTCCAAGAATATATTTTGCAAAGATGTCATCTTTTTTGGCACAGAGTATAAGGCCAATCGGATCATTTTCATCTTCGGTCTTTTCATTATCTTTGATATAGTTTAGATAAAAGTTCATCTGCCCAATGTCTGCGTGGTCAAGTTCATCTGTTTTCAAATCTATCAGAACAAGAGACTTGAGCAATCTATTATAAAAAACCAAATCAATGTAATAATGACGGTTAGCAATGGTAATTCTTTTCTGACGGGCGACAAAAGCAAATCCCTTACCAAGTTCTAATAAAAAGTGTTGAAGTTTATCAATAAGTGCCTGTTCTAACTGACTTTCAGTATAGGATGTTTCTTCTTTAAGATTAAGAAATTCTAAGATATAGGGGTCTTTGATTACATCTTCAGGCTTTTCAATAATCTGTCCTCTTTCTGCCATTTTCATTACTGCTTTGGTATCTTTGCTTAAAGCTAATCGTTCAAACAACATTGAGCCTATCTGTCTTTTCAGTTCTCGGACAGACCAGTTGTTCTGGATTGCCTCTTGCTCATAAAAAGAGCGGGCAAGTGTTTCTTCCACTTTTAGTAATTCGCAATAGTTAGACCAGGAGAGCATAGGTTCAAATCTGTCGGTCGGCGTCTGGCGAATTAGAGATTTACAAGACAGTGTCTGGGATTTTCCAGATGTCGTCTGGAATTTCTTTAGTTCACCAGATTTCGCAGACAGTGTTTGCGGATTTTGAGATTCGTCAGACAGTGTCTGACGAATTGGGAATGACTGATAGAAAAGCCTCATCATCTTTAAATTAGTAGGAGAAAAACCTCTTCCAAATTTTTCAGTCATATCTCTCGATAACCTTTCTATCAATTGTTCTCCATATTCCCCCCTCGATTTCCCTTTTTGCTCAAATTCTACAATCTCTCGGCCAATTCCCCAGTAAGCTAAAACTTGGGCTCTGTTTATTTCTCTAAATGCCTTATTCCTTGCCTGAGTGAGAATTTCTGCAATTCTTCCAAGCAGACTACTGTAATTTCTTGTAGTTATCTCTTTATTTTTTCCCATTTCCACCTACTATCTACTACCTACTGCTTTTAATATTGGATGGAGAGGGCTATTATTTTTCATCACTTTCTTGTCCTTTTGATATTCTCGATATTTTTCAAACCTACTTCTTCTGCGTAAAACTTGACGCTATCTTTCATACATTTTTTGTCATTCCCTTCATCTAATAATTCTTTTATTGTTTTATTCAAGACTGGATGTTTGATGTCTGGGGCGATTTGAGATAATGGAATTAAAACAAATGTCCGTGCGTGCATTAATTTATGAGGTATTTGTAAATCGGGTAAATCTAAAATAATATCATCATAAAGCAATATGTCTAAATCAATGGTTCGGGGTCCCCATTTCCTTTCTATTTTCTTGCCGAGTTTTCCCTCGATTTGTTTTAAAATAGCCAATAATTCTTGAGGTGAAAGTCTGGTTTTTAGTTCGGCGACTAAATTTAAAAACCAATCCTGTTCTTTAAATCCAATAGGTTCTGTTTCATAAATTGGTGAGGTTTTAATCACCTTTATCCGGCTATTAATGAGTTTTATTGCCTCTTTAATATTTTTTTCTCTATCGCCTAAATTTGAGCCAAGAGAGATATAAACTTTACTCATTTTTGCTTCTGGTAATCTCAGCCGCGACATAATTTACTACACCCGCAATAGGGACTTGGGGTTTTGTTACCCGAACAGTGACTTCAATTGCTCTGGTTTTGTCTAAAATTGCCTGAGCAATGTCTGTGGCTAAAGATTCAATTAGCCGATATTTTTTCTTTTGTTCAATGTTTTTCACCAAATTATACACTTCTTTGTAATCAACCGTATCTTCAAGGTGTTGGACTGACTTTAAATCTAAATGTAGTTCTACATCGACTAAGAATTTTTGCCCCAACTCTTGCTCAATCTCAGTTACACCATGATAGCCATAAAAAACTATTTCTGAAATGATAATCTTATCTAAATTCATCTTACCACTTTTTTTTGAACTCCCCTGTCTTCAGAAGAATAAGGATTAAATCCTTTTGTCTTTTTACCTGAAGTAAAATCCTATTATTATCCTTAACCGTCTCGATAGTTTTTTTAAAATCTTTAATATCTTTTATTTCCATATCATTAATCTTAATAATAATGTCCTTTTCATAGAGTTGTGCATCAGAGGCACAGGTGTCCCATTTTACCTCTGAGACAAAGACCCCGTCTTTTGAGTCTAATTTGTAATTCCGATAGATATAGTCAGTTATTTCCTTAACCGCAAAACCAAAGTCTGTTTCTAATTCATCAGCTTTTATCTTTGGCTGTTTGGCGATTTTTAAAGTAAGGTTGAGCGGTTGTTTATCTCTGATTATCTTTATCTGGACTTCTTGACCGATTTTAGAGTCTCCCACTATTCGGATGAGTTCATTTACTGCTTCGGGTTTTTCTGCCTTAACTTTTTTGCCATCAAATTCAGTGATAATATCAAGTGGTTTAAGTCCACTTCCCGCCGCAGGAGAGTTTTCGAACACACCATTTATTATTACGCCGGTAACTTCGGGCAAGCCAAATTGTTGGGCTATATCCCGATTAAATTCCTGGATTGAGACACCTATCCAGCCTCGCTCGATTTCCCCTTGAGTTTTTAATTTATTTATGACCTCTTTAACCACGCTGATAGGAATAGTAAAACTAATGCCTCTCCCTGCCCCACCACTATTTATTCCGATGACCTCACCTTTTAAATTTACCAGAGGTCCACCGCTACTCCCCGGGTCGATTGAGGTATCTGTCTGCAGGAATTCATTTATTATTTCACCTTCGGATTCAATGTCTCTTCCCTTAGCGCTAATTATGCCAAGATACACTGTTCCATCCAATCCATAAGGATTACCAATGGCAATTACCCATTCGCCGACGCAAGTTGTATCTGAATTCCCAAGCACAGGATATTTTAGTTCCTGGTGATGTTCTATCTTTAGCAAGGCTAAATCGGTTAATTTATCTATTCCAATTATCTTCGCCCTGTATTTTGTAACATCATTTAGCATTGTTACCATCGCTTCATCAGCCTCACTAATCAAATGTTCAGTCGTAACGATATACCCTTCACGGTCTAATAATAACCCGGAGCCCAAAACCCTTCGTTTAGCCCCACCTTTTTTCTGGACGGCCTCGATATGGACAACCACAGGTTTTATTTCATTTGACACCTCAATGATTTTTTCCTGAAGTCCCATAAACATCTCTAATCCTGTATTATTAGCCAATAAGTGAACAGGAAATAATAGCAATAAAGAAATGATAATTAGTTTTCGCATTCAAGTTCTCCTTTTTGTGTAACTATTCACCGCAGAGACGCGGAGATACAGAGAAAAAATTAAAATCTATTGGCTATACGCTTAATTCCATTTCTAATAGACCTGGACCTAATGTCTTATGTATTTCAATTGCTGCACCAATAATTTTTTCTGTTATCTGATTTATTTCCATGTTTTCTCTGTTCCTCTGCGTCTCTGCGGTGAATAGTTACCTGCTGTTTAATTAACTCCATTTTTCACTTCGGATGACATCAATCAATTCCCGACCGTAAATAAGTTTTCCTATCTTTAATATCTGGAGTGCAAATTCATCTTGTTCAGTATATTTGGCACGAAGTTCATTAATAAACCATATTTTTGCACTGAGGGAATTTCCAAAGGCTTTTCTGACTTCTTCTTGTGTATATTCCAGCGCTTGCTCCACTGCCCTTAGATTCATATCATCACGAATCACCAACAAAAGGTCAATACTGGAATCTGATTCCTGTCCATTGTGCAGAATATTGCCATATAAAACTATTGATTCTACAAATACCCGAAGTCTATTTGTCAATATTTCAGTTAGTTTTAAGACTAATTCTTTTTCTGACCTGAATAATGTTCTTAAGATATCTCGAGCAAACATATTTTCTTCATTAAGTTTATATAAAATTGCCCGACCAATAGTTTTGGGAATAGTAATACCATGGAGTGAAAGTTCACGAAGGACCTGGTGAGTTTTTAAGTGGGATAAGCCAACTTTTCTTGAAATTTCCCGACCGGTTAAATCACCCGGTTTTTCAAATAGAAAGCGTAAAATTCTGACCTTAGACCGCTGCCCAAGGATAGAATCAAGTGGGTCTAAAAACTGCATCTTTCCCCCTCCCTTTTACTAAAGAACGCTCTCGGATAAATTTGAGCCTTGATTTTATTAATCTTCACACTCCTCGAATTTTCCCTTCACCCCCATGTTTGGGATAAAAGGGTTAGGGTTAAGAAGTTAGTTTTGTTTAGTGGTTAGAAATTTGCCCAAAACACTGTTCGAACTTCTCCCCTATAGTTTTACTAATATCTTAACCCAACTTCCATAGTGAGTTTATCGAACCTACGGGCTTCCTAACCGTAACTTTTACCTTTTATCCGAGAGGCTTCTTTAATTTCGGATTGCAGATTGTTGATTGCAGATTTTTTTCACTCCGCAATTTTAAATAACACATACCCGGTGATGATTAATATCATAATGAATTTAGGGCTATAAATTTCAGTTTAGTGAAGGCTTTTTGAATTTAAGACAATATTTCTTTTTAACTTCTTCTGCTTCTCTGTGAATTTTGGCGATCAAATTATCTGTAGGTAAATTCTTCTCTTCTTCGTAAAACCTTTTCTGAATTTCATGAATTTCTTTCATTGGTCTGGGTTCTTTATACATCTTCTACTACTTCCTTTGGTGTGCAAATATCTATATTTTTATAACCTAAAAGGGTATTTACACCCATGACTTTTACCCTTGTTTTATGTTTTATCAGATGCTGAAAGTTCCAGGTTACTAAAATGTCTATGTCGTTTATTGTGGTTAAAGCAATGTGTAGAGCATCGTCTCTATAAGCTGGCGGAATAATTTCTTCACTTATATATTTTTCAGCCAAAAGAACGGTTTCCTCGTTCACCTTCAATGGTTCTTCTAATTCTATGCTTCTCATAAATTCAAGCAGGGCTTTTCGTTTTGTTTCATTCTCTGTGGCTGATATTTCCCGTAAAACCACCTCAGAGATAAAACCATCATAGATACCTTGCTTAATCTCACTGCATAACTTTTTGGTTACTTCTCTATCCTCCAAAGAAATATCATCAGCTATAGCAAAATTGATTATGGATGTATCTAAATATAGCTTTAATTTTCTCATCACATTGCCCTTTGGCTTCCTAAAGTTAGATGCTCATTTTTATTTTATCACACCTAACTTACCTGTCTTTTTCTCACCGGTATTAGTATCTATAATAAGATAGATGTAAATTCCACTGGCAACAGTTCTATTGTCCTCATTAGTAACATCCCAGGTAGCATTGTCGTTAAATGGGATCTTTTTTACTAACTCACCAGCTATATTAAATATTTTAATTACACCACTTCTCCCAGCTAATTTACTAAAGGTCATCTTATGAGGAGGATGTACAGGATTAGGCCAGACAAATACATCTTCTATTGGATATATTGAAGCCGCTAAAACAAAATTTATCCCGCTCAGTGCCATAACTAATAGTCTACCTTTAGTAGACACAACTTCCACATTTACTACTTGGGCCTCCGGGGTCTGATAACCTTTGGGTGGGACAACCCTAACTTCATAAGTTCCAGGCGGCAACCCTGCAATTAGATAAGAACCATCTGGTAAAGTAGTCGTACTTCCCTTAAGAGTAGAAGTTCCATTCTCAAATGTTAAATATGCCTCAATCAATATGTTAGCTAATCTATTGCCTAACTCATCAGATATATTTCCACAGATTGAACCACCTAAGACTGCAAATCTATTACTTTCACCCTCTGTTTCTTCAGTATAAGTCAGAATAGTTACACTACCACAGGCGTTAGAGATGGTTACCGGATGATTACTCAAGACCCCATCAATAAATTTTACCGTCTTATCATAATCTATAGTCTCTGTAGTATCAGCAAAGGTATTAGATGTGCCATTGTAACCTGTAACCGTATTTCCATCTTCATCTTTAGCCGTTACGGTAATTTCAAAAGGTATCTCTACTATCTGGTCATCAATCGTATTAAAGACAAAATGATGTAGTCTGCCAGGTAATACAGTAATTACCTCCGTCATATCTGATAAAGAAGACTCGGCAACCACACAGCCCGTGCCTACGGTTGTAAAGTCTAAAATAACACCTGTTCCCGTAGTCGTAGATAGATTACCAATATTACCGATTAATGTCCAGCGGACTTCTTTTACACCAATTTCCAGATTTTTGGCATCAAAGGTTTTTGCAAAAATCTCTAATTTATCATCTGCGGTCAAAATCACACTCTCAACTGCCTGATTATTTTTATCTACGATAACTAAGTGATGTTCATTACCAACCAGGACAGTAATTAAACCCGTCGAATCTGTCAACCCTGATGATAGTTCGATAATGGTAATTGTGCCTTTTTCGTTAATCAATGGTTCGAAAATAGTCATTGTTCCTTGAGTCGTAGATAAAGTGCCAATATTACCAGTTATACTCCAGACAACCTCTACCGGCCCCTTATCATTTCCCCATTTATCATATCCGTAAGCAAAAAGTAGATGATTTTTATCAGTCGTGGTCTCTAAATCCCCAATTTCTTTACCAGAGGTATCCTCTATCCTTACATAATTAGTGATTCCGGGTAATGTTGTAATTGTCCCTGTCAGACAGGTATGTCCTTTATCATCCCAAATCTTTATCATGCCTTCCCCGACGGCTCCTTTACCTGGATAAAATATAGTTGAAGTGCCATAAGTCGTAGATAAACTACCAATATCACCGATTATTTCCCAGTGAACTAATTCCAATCCGCAGGTATTAGTGTCTTTATCATAACCCATCGCATAAACTATTAATTCATCATCCGCGGTCAAGGAAAGGTTACCAATTTCATTTCCTTTTTCATCCTCTATCTTCAAAAAGGCACATTCACCGGCATCAATCTTAATTTCTGCCGTTGCGGTATGTCCTTGATTATCGTAGGCAATTATCGTGGCAGTCCCAACTTTAATTAAGTCAAGCACGGAAGAAACTCCCTTTTCCTTTGAAAAGATACCTGATTCAGGATTAATTTGCCAATGGACAACAACATCACCGATTAAATTATTTTCTTGAGAATATGCTTTAGCTAATAAATCCAGTGTATTATCAGTGGTAAAACTACCACCTTTGAATATTTCCTGTTGTGATAAAATTTCTATGTGGTGAATGGGAATAGGAATAGCGGCGTCATTCAAGAAGAGTTTTGTGATAGTGGTTTTATCTGCTAACGCACCAGATAAAATCAGGTCTAAATCCCCATCTTTATCATAATCACAAGGTGCTAATGCAGAAAAACTTACGCCCGGTAATTCTTGAGAAGTATCCTCAATTAATATGCCATTATCATTACGATATACTTTAGTGATAGGTTTCTCCTTGCCCTGACCTGTAATAAATAAGTCAACATCGCCATCTAAATCATAATCAGCCCAGACGGCAAATGAATGAAAAGCAGGTTCAACTTTTTGGTCAATATCCTCAACTAAAGTTCCATTGACATCTTTATATATTTTAATAATGCCGCCTTCTGGCGTCCAACCCGTAACCAATAAATCTAACCTGCTATCCCCGGTATAGTCTCCCCAGGCTACCGACCCATAATACATGCTGATTAAATTTTGGACTATCTCTTCAGTAGTTCCATCTTCTTTCTTTTTAAATAGCTTGGTGTAAGGTTTCCAATTAGAATCATGGCCCGCATGGGCATAAATATCCTGTTTTCCATCCTTATCAGAATCTGCCCAGGCAATCGAGCCATAGCCAATAGCGGGATGTTGTTCTGGGTCTTCGGTAAGTGTGCCATTGACATTGGTATAAATTTTAGAGGTAGGGCAAACAGAGGCATCATATCCGGCAAGGCTTAAGTCTAAATCTCCATCTGAATCATAATCAGTCCAACCTATCTTCCCATACGAAATACCTATTAGTTGTTGTTTTGTATCGTGGGTTAATATTCCAGTATCATTTCGGTAAATAAGGGTTTGAGGGCCATCGGCATTACGGCCACAGATGGCTAAATCTAAATCATTATCTTTATCATAATCCCCCCAGGCAATAGATGTTTGATTTAAACCAACTAATTGTTGTCCTGAATCTGTAAATTTAGCCGCCCAGGACACAGAGGTGAAAAATAAAACGAAAAAACTAATACATAATCTTAATTCTCTTTTCATAATTTAATCCCTCCCCTAATTTTATTAATTAAAATAGTAACTATTCACCATTCACAATTCACAATTTCTTCCCTAAATTTCCTTAATAATGGTGAATGGTGAATTGTCAATTGTGAATTATCACTCTTCACGGTGTCAAGCAAACCTGGCCCAAGAGTTCGATGCACCGCTATAGCGCATCCAATGACTCTATTCGATAATTCATCAAATTTCACTTCGTGCTCTCCGTACCCTTCGTGGTGAATAGTTACTTAAAATCTAAACTTTTGCGTTTTTTGCTAACACTTTGTATTTCAATCTCTTGTGTAAATAAGGGGAAACGGGAAAGGGGGGAAAGGAAAAAGAAGTATTTTTCTCTAAGTATAAGAAATATAGTTAGTTATACATGAAATTCTTTTTCCCCTTTCCCCAATTTTCTCCATTTCCCCTTTCTTACACCTAAAAAAACGCAAAAGTTCAATTAAAATATAACATAATTTTCTTTTATTGTCAAGAGGCTGGTGAGAATTTTTTTAAAATATCTTATACTATTTTGGTAAAACCTACTAAAATTAATTGTAGTAACCGTTCACCGCACAGACACAGAGACGCAGAGAAGAAAATTAAAATTTATGATTAACCAATCTGGTTTGCCTGCTGAACATTCGGCAAGCAGGTTCTATTGTCGTGTTGAATAAGTTTTGCACGGCGTATCATCAGATTTCATAACCTGCAAACGGATAATTGGTAACTGGTAACTGGTTAAATAGTTTCGTCCTGAGATCAGCCGAACGGTATTTAATTACCAGTTACCAATCACCAGTTACCAGAATCAAATTCCGTGCGTTATTTGTTCAACACGACACTATGTATTTCAATGTCTGCATCAATAATCTTTTTATGTGCTCTAATTTATTTCTATGTCTTCTCTGTTCCTCTGCGTCTCTGCGGTAAATTACCACCTGAACGGTCTCCAGGTAGTTGAAAGACAAATAAAAATCCTTGACTTAAATAAAGATAGAGGGTATAATGGATAGAAGTGTTCATCTGTGAATTTTCCGCCATCAGAGAGCAAGTGAAGGGGGAAGAGTAATCAGTGGAGAGTAGTTTACTGTTCATTGACTAAATATGCCCTGGGGGGTTGTATCTCCCTCATCTCAATCTAAAATGGCCTTAAAACCCAATAGACATTAAGGAGGGATCTTAATATGAACGAAGAATTAGAAGTAACAGAAGAGGTGTTGGAATGTGAAAGGATATGTGGTAACTGTAATCAGTTTTTGCCATCAACTATGACAGGGCTGACTGAATTTGGTATCTGTATGAGTGATGAAGCCTTTGAGCCGTTTATTGATGAATTATTTGAGGATCCGGGCACTGCTTCTTGCCAGGACTTGATAAACCGCAAAAAAATCCCTTGTGGCCAGGAAGCATGTGAAGAGTTTGAAGAGGTTGAATCTGTGGATCTGGGAGATGGTCCATTAGCAGAGCAGATAGAATATCTAATAGAAACCGGTCATCTTAATCCGGAAACCTTTAGGGAGGCTTTAATAGATGAACAAATCAGAAACATTGACTTTCGAACTCTGCCTGTAGAGCCATATGTAACACGATTGAAGGGTTCTGATGCGGAAGCACAACAGATCGCCATAACCACCCTTGGTAATATGATTAGACATAAAAATGAGCCGGCATTCAAAGCATTACTCAATTTTTTCAAAGAATTGCCTCCTCCCAAAACAATAGAGGAGGTGTACTTCAAAAAAGGAGTTTTAAAAGAGTTAGAATATTCTGAGACAAGAGCGCTTCTCATCCCTGAATTAATTGATGAGTTGTATCAAACGCCTTCGAATAATACTACCAGACAGTGGATATCAGCTATCTTTCGGTGCCTGAGATATTGTCCGCCAGAGAAAGTTCGTGAGCCATTGGAAAAGATGTTGGGTGATAAAAGATTCTCATATAAATTTAAGCAAAAAATCAAGGATATCTTGTATCAATAAGAGGTGATTAAATTGAATAAAGAACCAAAATTTCCTGTAGTTGGCAGGCTTGTTGAATGTAACAACTGCAAAAGGAAGATATTGGTTGAATATGGCTTGATCGGAGTAGACCATTGTCTTGGGGTAATCGCTACTTGCTGGGAATGCTTAGACAAAGAGATTCAAAATAAGGCAGTAGATATGTACCAGCTAAAGATTGAGGATGAATGAAAGAAAAGAATTCGACCTGTGCAATTAAGATAAACCACGAAGGGCATGAAGACCACGAAGAAAAAATATTGCCACCTGTGCGGCTAAATGTAAAATGGATAATGTAAAATGAGAAATGTCCAATGAAAATGTATAACTGAAAGGTAATGAGTCTTGCGAAGTACTAAAATTTCCCATTTTTCATTTCCTATTTTACATTTATTTTTCCTTTGCGTCTCTGCGATGAATTAGTCTAATCGCACAGGTGGAAAAGTTTGAGTCATTTCTCCAATTCTCCCTTTTCCCCATTTTCCCTTGTTTACACTTCTAATGTATAGCCCTGAACGGTTACAATCTTTTTATGTGATCTAATTTATTTCTATGTCTTCTCTGTTCCTCTGCGTCTCTGCGATAAATTACCACCTGAACGGTCTCCAGGGAGTTGAAAACAAATAAAAATCCTTGACTTAAATAAAGATAGAGGGTATAATGGATACAAGTGTTCATCTGTGAATTTTCCGCCATCAGAGAGCAAGTGCTTACTTTAGATGAATGCCTTTTAAAATGGGTTAATTTTTAATATGAGGATTGTTTTCCTGTTTTTACTAATAATAATATCTAATGTTGAGGCGGCTTTTGAGAATAAGACTTTAAGTGTGCGAGCAGAAGGAATGGCTGGGGCTTTTACGGCTGTTGCCGATGGTGCTGAGGCTATTTACTATAATCCCGCAGGATTGGCTCAGCTTAACCTCAACGAAATTACCTTCTTTTATACCCATCCTTTTGACCTGTCAGATTTAAAACAAAATCTTATCCATTTTGCTCAATCGTTACCCAAAGGAGGTAGAGGCTTTTCATATCATCAGCTCATCGCCTCTACTAATTATAGAGAAGAATTATTAATCGTTGGTCTGGGCACTTTTGTCCATAGAAATCTTTGTCTTGGAATTAATTTTAAACAGATGTATTTAAAGATTGGTGGATATGGACAGGAGGGTGACATTGGGATAGATGTTGGGGGATTATACGAAGTTAGTCCAAAAATAAAGATGGGATTAGCTATCTTTAATTTAAACCAGCCATTGATTGATGTCGAAAAAAGCTATAATTTAGGTTTAAGCATTAACCCAAAAGAAAATCTTACCATCGCCGTTGATTTAGAAAAAACCAATCGGTTTGATTTAGAGATTAGACTGGGGCAGGAATTTTGGCTTACCAATAATTTTTGTCTTCGGGCAGGGATGAAAAGAAATCCCCAGACTCAGCCAACTCTGGGTATAGGGATATTAATTAACTTTATTCAGCTTGATTACGGGTGTATTTTTCATCCTGCTTTAGGACCAACCCACCTTTTTTCTTTAACTAAATGGTTTTAACCTCGACATTACAATAATTCTTGTCCCTTATGTTTTCAAAAGATTTCAGCCCATTAAAATTCACGAAACTATAGCACTTATTAATCGAAATTTGACATAGATATGGCTATGAAATTCCAAATCACAAATTCCAAATTCCATTTAGTGAATTAGTGAATTAAGCGAATTAGCGAATTAGTAAAATCTAATCTCTAATTCACTAATCTCTAATTCGCTTTTTGGTATGTGGAATTTGGTGTTTATTTGAGATTTGGTGCTTGGAATTTGGGATTTTTTTACTTATCCACTCTGAGTAAAGTTTTGACTAATAACTGCTATATATTTCAGAAAGAGGGTGTGTTGAAAAAGTCCTCGCACCCAACAAGGGATTAAAACTAATAAGTAATTATTCCTTGACAATTTTTCATCACTCTCACCTAAGCTGGAGTTTCGTGAATTTTCATAAGAGTTCAGGTAGGATAAAAATAAGGAGAAAGGGAGAAGATGGAGAAGTGGAGAAAAGAAGAGTTAAGTGATGGGATTATTAATGCCTGTATTAATGTCCATCA
>JBFLXS010000054.1 GCA_040755795.1 bacterium
TTTCGCAGACTCCAGGATTGATGTCCGAAGGGTGGAGCAAGAAAAAGTTTGAGCCATTTCTCCAATTCTCCCTTTTCCCCATTTCTCCTTGTTTACACTTCTAATGTATAGCCCTGAACGGTTACGATTTTCTTTTTTGTAGGACGCAGATAAGAGTGTTCCCGACTTGTTAAAAATACGAAGCGAGGCGATTTATCCACTATAATCGGAGGCATATCAGATGACATCTATAACTTTATCAAAAGAGGCAATCCCTCTAATAAAGTCAGGATTATTGATTGAAGAAAGTATTTTAAGTCTGAGCTTAAAAAAGTATCAGAAAAATTTGGAGAGTTTTGAGAAGGAATATCGAATGTCCACAGATGAATTTACAAAAAGATTTAATGCTGGAGAATTAGGAGATGATGGAATATGGTTTGATTGGTTGTTTGCTTCCCGAGCAATTGCACATATCAGTGAAAAATTGTGGCTATTGAGAGGAATAACAATATGATTAAGTGGTACTTTGACAAAATTCAAAGTATGCTCAGGGAAATTGAATGGTTGATAAAATCAGAAAATATCGATTATGATATCCTCTCAGATGAAATGGAAATTATTAAGGGAGAAATAATCTTTGTGGATGGTTCAACTTTAGAATTTAAAGAGATGATATTTACGGGAATTACAGATTATAGATTTCAGTATATGGGAAAAAATTATGAATTAATCAGGAGATGGGATACCGCTCCACACCATAAGGAAATTAAAACATTTCCTTATCATATGCATACTACTGAAGGTGTAGAAGAATCAGAAAAAGTAGATTTGCCTTATGTGATAGAAATAATTGCAGATATGGTAATCAAAAAACTAACTTCTTGAGTAGATATTCAGCCACCAGGGCGCGAAGGCACGAAGAAAGGGATTTGGGATTGGGGATTCGGAATTCGGGAATAAAAGAATCCCCTAATTCCTAAATCCGAACCCCGATTTTTTAGAAGGATTATTCTTTTAATACCATCTTTAACCAGTATAACAGTAGCGAGGAATCAGTAGGGGTTAAAACTTATACTTAGTGTCTTTGTGGCTGAACTGTTACTAAAACTGATGGTTGAGGATGTTTGGTGTAGACAAGTCCTTATCATTTAAATACCCCTCTCCGTCTACACCTTACATCCGAGACCAGAAAAGCAAGTAATCAGTGATAATCTGTGGTAAAATCTTGCCACCTGTGCAATTAGACTAATTCATCGCACAGACGCAAAGGAAAAATAAATGTAAAATGTAAAATAGGAAATGAAAAATGGGAAATTTTAGGACTTCGCCAGACTCATTACCTTTCAGTTATACATTTTCATTGGACATTTCTCATTGGACATTATCCATTTTATATTTAACCGCACAGGAGGAAATCTTGCGGAAGATAATAAAGTAAGAATCGTGGGAGACGCTAAACAGGAACTTATTTACCAATTACCAGTTACCAATTACCAATTACCAATTACCAAAAATAAGGAGGTATGAGAAAAAATGAAACGATTAATTATGAGTTTATTAACAATTGGGCTATTTATTCAGTTAGCCTTTGCTGAGGAAATAATGGTTTCTAATATTACGGATAGTCAGATGACAATTTCGTGGGTATCTGATGAACCAGAGATAGGTTTAATCAAGTATGGTGAGACAAAAACAACTCAAATTGCCTATGATGACCGTGGGAGTAATACAGTTAGCACTATTCACCACATCACGCTTGTTGGTTTATCGCCACAAACAACCTATTGTTGTCAGGTTATCTCTGGTGAGACCGTTCTCAAAGACTTGGAAATAACTACCGGAGTATCTTTAATTCCAACAGGCAATGATTTAGTCTATGGCAAGGTGATTGATGCCGAAGGAAATGCTTTAGATAACGAAGCTATCGTCTATTTGAAACTCCAGGACAATGATAATCAAGGGGATGGAGATGAATCCGCATTATATTCTGTTTTACTCAATTCAGGTGGCTATTGGTACACAAACTTAGTCAATTTTAGAACTGCTGACCTGACTAAATCCTTCAAATATTCTGCCAGAGGTGATTTTCTTTTTATTCAAGTCGAAGGTGGACAGTTAGGAGGAAAAACTCTAAAAATAAACACTAAAGATGATACGCCTGCCCCTGATGTTGTCCTGCCATAAAATCCTTCAACCTGGACAATCAGAGAAAGATGGTTGGGTCAGACCTCAAAGGCCTTTTTAAAGATTCTCGGTCAGATTCTTGACAAATTAGTTTATTTATGTTACCTTATATTTGGTCGAAGTAAAATAAAACTGCTAATAGGCAGGATAATCTAAGGTTAGACTAAAAGAGATTAAACCACGAAGGGCAGGGAGAACACGAAGTGAAATTTGATGAAATATCTAATAAAGTTGGCAAATATTAAAGTTAGGTTGTTGATAAATTTCAATGTAGAAAGATTACAAAGAAGGCATAAAAAGATTCCACCTGTGCGGTTAAATGTAAAATGGATAATGTAAAATGAGAAATGTATAACTGAAAGGTAATGAGTCTTGCGAAGGACTAAAATTTCCCATTTTTCATTTCCTATTTTACATTTTACATTTATTTTTCCTTTGCGTCTCTGCGATGAATTAGTCTAATTGCACAGGTCGAAAAGATTTGTCTTGTCCAATCTTCGTGACCTTCGTGCTCTTCGTGGTAAAATAATAGTCTAACAAGGCTCTGCACCGGACGCGGCTTGTCAATCGGATTTTGGGAAGTCAGGAGTGCCCGCAAAGGTTTGTGGCAGATTGAACTGGTTTGCTTCTTTCCCGCCGCGCTGGTGAGTTTACGCGTTAGCCACAAACTGCAATTAGAAAGAGAGGTTAAATATGCCAGAGATTAGTCGATTTTATGGTATAATCATTGGGATGTTTTATGATGAGCATAATCCTCCTCATTTCCATGCTCGGTACGGAAAAGATAAGGTAGCGGTGGAAATTAGTACTTTGCGGGTGTTGGAAGGGAAAATTCCTCCCCGATCATTAGGATTAGTGGTCGAATGGGCCTCACAACACCAAGAAGAACTGTTACAGGATTGGGATTTGGCCAAAAACAATCAGCCCCCCAAAAAGATTATCCCTTTAGATTAAGTGGAGGTTTTCAATGATTCATGATGTTGTTTCAGCGGTTTATAAAGGCGGGTACAAAATAGATTTAACCTTTGATGATGGGAAAAATGGAATTGTTGATTTTGCAAAATACATGGAAGCAGGTGGAGTCTTCACGAAATTCAAGGATGTTGAATTCTTCAAGAACTTCAAAGTGAATGAAGAGTTGGGTGTCATCACCTGGAATAATGAGGTAGATGTTGCACCGGAAACACTTTATTCTGAAGCTACAGGGTCTTCTTTGCCGAGCTGGATGCAATAACTAAGAAGAGAGAAGGGGCGCATCCTAAATTGTGAATTAACTGATAAGCTAATTCCCAATTCAGGATGCGACCGTTCTACCTTTCCCTATCTCCTGTCCTGACAATCATTCCCAATGTGAACCAGAAAAGATAGGCACTGCTACCCAGGTAGGTGCAATCTACCATTCCGTGAACTAACCAGACTATTAACCCAGCCAGCAGTCCAATCGTTAACGGGAAAAGGTCTTTATCTTGAAGGTTCCTTTTAAGGATTTTAAAACCAAGGCAAAAAGAGGCAACAAGCAACCAGATAAATGCAAATAAACCTAATATTCCTCCTTCTACGGCAACATTTACAAAATTGTTATGACAATGTAAATGCCCAAAGTCTTTATTTTCCATTGCCTCTTTAGAAAAATATTCAGGATAATAGATATGGATAAAAGTTCCTGGTCCTGTGCCAAACACAGGATAATCCTTGACTATCTGTAAGCTATCCCTCCAGAGATAGGTTCTTCCACCAAGAGTTTTATCTGAAAATATTGATAAGACTTGATTAGTTGCTTCTTTTGGGAAAATAAATGGAATAATAATCACAAATGCGAATAAAGAGAGTAATATTTTCTTTTTCTTCCGAATACCGATGATAATTATAAAGATAAGTGCTAAAATCACACCTACCCAAACCCCTCTGGTTTGAGTAAATAATAATACGGCTAAAATTAAAAGATTGATTATTCCCAGAGCAATTTTTTTGTAAGCAGAATTACTAAAGACCCAAAGAGAAAATCCAATCGGAAATATTATTCCTACTGCACCACCTATAGCACGGTTTTCTGTTAGATATTTTGAAACCCCGTCGTGACTAATTATCCCAAACAGTTTAAAATTATAAAGATACTGCAAAATTATGTATCCTGATTCAATAGCCACCGCAATTAATAAAACCATAATTATTTTTTTTGCAGTAGCTGCGTCCTTAATTCCACATACGACTAAATAATATAAAAGGAGGTGTCTAATCATAGATTCCGTTTTATCCAATGCCGCTATTGGATAAGAAGAGAATATTGTTGATAAAAATAGGGTGATGATAAAAAGTAGGATAGGGATGTTTAATGGGGTGCCTATTATTTCAAACCTACGGGTTATTATCATCCTGATTATCCAACCAATAAGTGCTAATATTACTCCCATTATCTGACAAGAGATAGAGATAGTAACACCTAAACAATATAATATTAATCCTGAGAGTATAATTTTTTGAGGTATAGATTCTTTAAACATAAATTATTTATTTCTCATTTGAATTGGGGTAACCCTTCAGGTATAGAAAATTATAGCCCTTTCTACAAAAATTAATCGTAAGTATTCAGTCAGAAATTCCAAATTGCAAGCACCAAATTCCAAATAAATTCCAATTACCAAATGACCAAAATTTATCTTATTTCAGTCATTGGAATTTTGGTAATTGGTGCTTATTTGTAATTTGTAATTTGGGATTTGTGATTTGGAATTTTCTAATTCACTATGCTACGCTTTCCTGTGTTACCATAAATATCTCTGTATCCTCCGATACAGAGCCTGAACGATTACGAATTGGGGTTATAATTTGGTACAAATTCCATTAGTTTTTGGACAATTCCTTTTCTATCACCTTTTTCTGCCAGATAGGTTAATTCGTTAATTTTAGTCTCCAGCGTCCCTACATCAATTATATCTGGTTTGGCAATAAATATCTGTTTATGAAATGTAGCGTTGACACCTTCCTCTGCGGTAAGAATCTCTTCGTGTAGTTTCTCGCCAGGTCTTAGTCCAATAAATTTTATTTCAATATCTTTATCTGGTTCAAATCCTGATAACATAATCAGGTCACGAGCCAGGTCTGTGATTTTGACTGGTTCTCCCATATCGAGGATAAATACTTCGCCTCCTTTACCCATTGCCCCTGCCTGAATTATAAGGTTTACAGCCTCGGGAGCGGTCATAAAGTAACGCGTGGCTTCAGGATGGGTTACGGTGACAGGTCCGCCTTCTTCAATTTGTTTGCGAAATAACGGCACGACACTACCTGCACTTCCCAGAACATTACCAAATCTGACACTGATAAATTGCGTTTGCCCTTTTTTACTTTGAACTAAGAGTTCTCCTACCCGTTTAGTTGCTCCCATAATACTTGTTGGGTTGACGGCTTTATCTGTAGAGATGTAAATAAATTTTGCAATATGATATTTTTCGGCTAATTCAGTTAAAATCTTTGTTCCAATGATATTATTTTTGACTGCTTCTTCAGGATTTAATTCCATCATCGGAACATGTTTATGAGCCGCAGTATGAAAAATAACCTCTGGCATAAATCTTTCCATAACTAATGACATTTTAGCACGGTCTTTAATATCACCAAGGCATATTTTTAGAATATCCTTATTTGTATTTAATTCGTGTTCAAGGAAGAATAAGTCATTTTCATTATGGTCGAATAATATCAATTTTTTAGGGCTGAAATTCAATATTTCACGGCATAATTCCGCACCAATCGAGCCTGCGGCACCTGTAACCAGAATACATTTGTTATGAAGATAGGCTGATATTTCGTCCAGATTTACAGTTACAGGTGGTCGACGTAACAAATCTTCAAGATGAATATCCCGCAATTCCTTAATGCTTACATCCCCTCTAATTAACTCGCCCAGTCCAGGAATAGTTTTACACTGGACACCAATCTCATTACAAATAGAGACAATCTTATAGATAATCTTTCCAGGAACAGAAGGCATCGCAATAATTACCTCATCGATTTTTTTATTTGTAACCAGATGCGGTATATCCTCTTTTTTCCCAATGACCTCTATGCCATGGATTCGCATACCTTGTTTTTGATGATGGTCATCAATAAACCCGACAACTCTATATTCAGAATCAGGATTACTTTTGATTTCTCTAATTATCATTTCACCCGCATCACCGGCTCCAGCAATAAGAACTCTTTTTTTCTCAGTTTGTTTCCATTGGAATTCTCTGATTAATCTCGGCAAAAATTTCCGGGCACTAATGAAGATGATACTAAATGCCCAATCTATAAGTAAAACGGTTCTTGGGAATGACCAACGGGCAAAAAAGATAATCACGACCATTACAATTATACTACAGGTTACTGCCTGGATAATGATAATGAAATCCTGAAGACTGGCATAACGCCATAGTCCACGATAAAGCCCAAAGAAATAGAAACTTGCCAGACGAACTAAAATAAAGACAGGTAAAACGGTATAAAATTGGTCAAATTCTATGTTGGTCAGATGTCCACCAAATCGCACCCAGAAGGCAAGATAGAGGATAATGACACTCATTACCCCATCAGCAATAAGTGATAAATATTGTTTATTCTTTAACATAAAAATCTCCATCGTAATGCGTCAGTCATTTGGGGATGAAAATAGTAGGCAAGTAGGTAGTAGGTAAGTAGGAAAGGGATAAAGGATGTGCACGGTATTCCTCTTCTGGGGGCAATGTCTCCCCCTTTCCTACTTCCTACTCTCCTACTTCCTACTTTCAGGAGAACCCCCCCATTTTACTGACCCATTACCTTCCGTCAATTTATTTCCTTATCAACTTAATTTCCCTACCGCAAATAAAACTTTATATTGATAAATTGGTAAATCATAAGATATTGGCACAGGTGGGATGTATTCTACTGTGCCATCCTTTATTTCAGGAGGCAGAGGAACTAATTTCCCACAGAAAATCCTTTTAAAAAACTCCTTACCTTTCATTGTCTCTGGGATAAGGTGAAATTTAACGGCAAATCTTTTTATTATGGAAATAATCTTATCCTTTACCGCATCAGATATTGGCGATGCCCCATAAATTTCTACATTGATAAATCTTTGTTTCAAAAGAAAATATAACTCTTTGGCAGAGAAATATTTAGTACTATAAGGAGATGGGTTGAAATCATGCCATTCTTTGTTGACTGTGCAAATAAGAAGAATGCCTTTATCTGTAAGTATGCGAGCTGATTCTTCTATAAATCTTTCCGGGCAAGATAAATAATAAATAGCCTCATAGAGGATGACCACATCAAAACTTTTATCCTTAAAAGGCAATTGTTGTGCATTTGCTCGCAAGAGTTGTATCCTGTCTTTATAATGTCTCTGGATAGTTTCTAATAGTTTTTTATCAATATCTACCCCAATGACTTTTTTTGCCTTCTTATCTAAATAACCTAACCCCTGTCCAGAACCGCAGGCGACTTCCAGGACATTCTTCCCTTTACAAAACAAACCTGCAAAGTGGTAGCGAGTATACATCCTTTCTATTTGTTCCTGTGTAACATTATAGCCGGTTATTTCTGTCACTGTTGAAAAATCAGACATATTTCTATCATTACTCCTTCTTAAAAAAATCATAGATAGTCTCTATAACTATTTGTACTTCATCATCAATCAACTCAGGATACATTGGTAGAGAAATAACTTCAGTTGATATTTGTTCAGTCACAGGTAAACTGAAATGACTAAGTTCTAAAGCCTTCTGTTTATGTAGAGGTGTAGGCCAGGAAATTAATATTTCTATCCCACATTTACGCAAATATTGAGCTAATTCATTGCGTCTTTTAGTTCGAATGACATAATTTTGATATACATCAAAGTAGTCATCATTTGAACGAGGATGAGTAATTACTTCTGGAATGTTTGACAACCCTTCATGATATAATCTGGCAATCTCTCTACGGCGATTTACCCATTTATCAAAATATTTGAATTTCATATTAAGTAAAGCGGCATGTAGGTTATCAAGACGG
Source organism: bacterium (assembly GCA_040755795.1). NCBI lineage: Bacteria > bacterium. The sequence goes on from JBFLXS010000054.1 coordinate 8,182, forward strand.
CTGCACCATCCAAAACATTCTATCACTTCAACCGTATCAACCCTTCCGTTATCTCGAAATGCCCTAAGTTTTCTTGCCAATCTATCGTCATCAGTGCATATTATTCCTCCATCACCTGCTGTGCCTAACATCTTGGCTGGATAAAAGCTAAATATGCTGGTATGACCAAAAGAGCCACATCGTTTGCCTTTGAATTTTGCACCCAATGCCTGGGCGGCATCCTCAATAATCATAAGATTATATTTTTGTGCTAATTGCATAATCCTATCCATATTGCATGAATGTCCATTAAGGTGAACTGGAATTATCCCCTTTGTCTTAGGGGTAATAGCGGGTTCAATCTGGTCAACATCTATATTAAAATCATCTTTAATATCTACAAGTATAGGTGTGGCACCACATTGAACAATAGCACCAATAGTAGCTACAAATGTATGAGCGACAGTAATGATTTCATCTCCTGCACCAAAATCTAAGGCATGTGCAGAAAGATACAAGGCATCAGTTCCTGTATTGACACCAATAGCATGTTTAGTCCCAACATATTGGGCAATATTATGTTCAAATTCCTCTAAATCCTGCCGTAGAATAAAATCACCATTTGACATTATCCTTTCAAAGACGCTGTCAAACTCTGACTTCAGTTGTTGATATTGTCTGGGGTAATTGACGAATCTTATTTGGTTTCCCATTTGAGAACCTCCTGTATTTTGGCGATAATATTATTACTCTTTGGATAATATACCTTTTCTAAGGCAAAACTTGCTGGAGCTGGAGTATCAGGTAAGGTAATTCGGGCTATCGGTGACTTAAGATACTCAAAGATATTTTCACACACCATCGCCGATATCTCAGCCGCAAATCCACATGTCTTCCAACCACAATCAGCAATAATAAGTCTACCTGTTTTTTTTACAGATTCAAATAAAAGTTCTTTATCAATAGGTTTAACAGACCGAAGGTCAATAACTTCTACATCAATTCCTTCTTTTTTAAGATATTCAGCCGCCTTTATGGCTTCAATTGCCATGTAGGATACAGATACTAAAGTAATATCCTTACCCTTTTTGCAGATGATACCCTTTCCAATAGGTACTGAATAGATTTCTTCAGGAACATCACCTTCTAAATTATATAGCCATCTATCATCTATATAGATAACTGGATTATCATCTTTTATGGCGGCGATCATAAGTCCCTTGACATCATAAGGAGTTGCAGGCATAACAACCTTTAACCCAGGGATATGAGCACAAAGGGTATGTAATGCCTGGGAATGTTGTGCGGCCTGCTCTCCACCCCGGTTGATAATACTCCATATCACCACAGGCACTGTTGAATTTCCACCAAACATATAATGCCAATTTGCTGATTCATTAATGATGGGGTCCATAGCATACATCATAAAATCCATTCTTGGATGAACAACTATTGGTCTCATTCCGGCAATAGCGGCACCAACAGCGGCACCTGTTATGGCATTTTCAGAAACCGGGGTATCAATAACCCGCTCATCTCCAAATCTCTCCAAAAGCCCTCTGGCGGTATTTCCGACATACCATGGACTTTTCACCCCCTGGCCTATAAGAAAAACAGATTCATCAATCTCCATCATCTGATGGAGTGCCTCATTTATGGCTAAGCTGTATTGCAATTTTCTATTCTTTAAAGACATATTTTGTTAACTCCATTTCTTTTGGATATGAACTGCTTAGAGCAAAGGCAAAGCTATTGTTAACCTCTTGTTCTACTTCTTTTCTAATCATTTCAACCTCTTGCTTTACCAAAATCTTATTTTTAAAAAGAAATCTTTCATATCTTTTAATAGGGTCCTTTTTTTGCCATCTTTCTATTTCTTCCTTTGGTCTGATATCTGTCCGCATCCCATGAATATTATCATCAGGCCCAACATGTCCTCGTAATCTATAAGTTAAAAATTCAATGAATACCGGGCCGTTACCTTTTTTGCAAATCTCAACTGCCGCTTTAGTTGATTCATAAACCTTTAAAACATCATTGCCATCCACCCTGTCCCCTGGAATACCAAACGGCACACCCGTTTTAAAAATATTATTTTGTAAGCGGCATTCCCTAATTGGCAGATGGGTTGAATAAAGGTTATTTTCGCAGGCAAAAATAATGGGCAGTTTTTTAAGGGAGGCAAAATTAAGAGATTCATAGAGCACACCTTCTCCAGTTGTTCCATCACCAAAGAAACTTACGGTTACCCGCTTTTGTTTCCTTATCTTTGAAGCCAATGCCGCACCCAGAGCTATGGAGATAGTCCCACCTACAATAGGCACTGCCCCAAGCATACCTTTTTCAGGAGCAATTAGATGCATCGACCCACCTCTACCCTTTGAACAACCTGTTTCCTTACCGTAAATCTCAGCTATAAGTTCTGGCATACTACATCCCTTAGCCAGATAATGGCCATGAGAACGATGGCTTCCGAAGATATAATCACTTTCATCTAAAGCCGCACAAACTCCTGTGGCTATTGCTTCCTCCCCAGAATAAAGGTGGCATGGGCATTTAACCTCACCCCTCAGAATAGGTTCTACTAAACTCTCCTCACATATCCGTATCCTCATCATCGTCCGATATAACCCTACCAAAAAGTTCTTATTATATTTCTTCCTCATAATTCCACACCTGCTTCCTTGTTAGAATAGTCATAATGGTTAGATATATAATTTTTAAATCTGTCCACAAGGATTGTTCTTTCACATATTTTAATTGAAGTTTGAGCTTTGTTGGACGAATCTTTTCCATATAAGTTTTTTCAGGGTCAGGGCTTCCTGATAGAACTGCCCCTTCATCTGAATTCCAAAGACAAGCCCAATCTGTAATCCCTGGACGGATACTTAAAATAGCCTTTTCTTCCTCGGTGAACATATTAACATAATGTTGAACTTCTGGCCTTGGTCCCACAAAACTTATATCACCTTTTAGCACATTTATTAATTGTGGTAACTCATCAAGTTTATATTTCCTGAGTCTTTTGCCAATTTTTGTAATCCTTGGGTCATCATCTGCGGTTGAAAGACCTCCAATTTTATCTGCATTAATTACCATTGTTCTGAACTTAAAAATTCTGAAAGGTATTCCACATCTCCCAACCCTCAGTCCCCGATAAAATACAGGACCTCTATCTTCCTTTTTTATTAAAAAGGATATTATTCCAAAGCACGGAAAAAGGAAAATTAAACCAATTAACGAAAAAACCATATCAAATAATCGTTTCACTAATTATTACCTCTTTAGTTTAGAATATCTCTTTTACCCTACCCACTATCCCCTTTTTCTATATTCAATCGCTACATTTTCAATGTGCTCCGCATACTCTGTATATATTTTATCTGCATCAAACAACTCATCAAAAACCCTTTTGGCATTCTCTGACATGTTTTTGTAAATTTCAGGATTGTTATACAGATTTATAATACAATTTACAAGGGCATCAACATTATTAGGGGGATAATAAAACCCAATCTGGTCTTTTTCGATAGTTTCTTTCAGCTCTCCTTGCCAGGCTGATATAATAGGCAAACCTGCTGAAAGATAGATAAAAGCTTTATTGGTAGGTAAATCTACATTTTTTGTAGCAGGACATATACCAACCATAACTCTTTGCAACCAAAATTCTATTTCATTCTGATTAAGCCATCCAGTTAGGGTTACATTTGGAAGGTTCACAGACATTTCTTTCACTCTACCAAAGAGTTCTCCATCGCCAGCGAGCATAAAATGAATCCTTTTATCTTCTTTAAACTTCTCTGCTGCCTTTATAAGTATAGAGGGATCATGATGACCCTCTGAGATTGTACCTACAAAGAAGACGATAAATTTATCATTCAAGAATTGAAGGAGAGGTAGAAATCTTTCACTGACTTCTGAAGTATCACTGGATATTAACCTTTTATAGCCAAGAGGATATATCTTGTCAAATGGACATCTATCCCTCTTTGCATACCTCAATCCCCACCCCAAAAATGTATCTGTAACTGCGATCAATCCATCAGCCATTTGCATAGTTGTTCTAATCATATGGAAGTCATATTGAAGCATCGCCTTAGCTAATCCTCTGAAGACTCTGGTGGTATGATTTAGAAGTATGTCAGGCCAGGGGTCTCTTATATCAACCAATAGGGGTATATCATATTTCTTAGCAAACATAACCACCTCATAAGCCAAATCGTGTGGTGGCATAGATGCAACGATAACATCTGGCATTGGCATTTTCGGAGCTAATTTTTTAAACTTCCATGCAACAATTCTATGGTCTATAAAACGGGATAAAGAGATATTCTTGCGGTAGCCTATTCCTTTCAACACAAAAATTTTGTATCTTTTACTTATGGGTATTTCGGTATCTTTTCTAACTATCCAATCTTTCTTAAAGTGGTCAAAGGCACTCGCCCACCATAGAACATCTTGCCCTCTCTCAATAAGTTTATCTGCCAAAAAAGAGGTTCTCATCTGGCAAACATCTTCTTCTATGGGTAAAACTTCACCTGTTTGAATTAACCAGATATTCATCCCTCACATTCCTTTTCATCTTTCAAGCTATGTTCGATTGCATATGAACAACCAATGAAAGCGAACAATGCAAGATTAGTGATGTCTTGAGAAGTTAAAGAATTTAAAAAAGTGAAGATAAAAATACTCATAAAGACTCCTGGTAAAAGTGAATATTTATATATCTTTTGCAAATAGATAAGGTTCTTAAAGGCAAAAAATAAAATAAGGGAAAGGGAGATGAATCCAATTAATCCTAATTCAGCCAAAGCCTCCAGAAGGATATTATGAGGATATTTAAATCTTTCTATCCCCTCTAATTTATATGAATAGACACTGAATCCACCAATCCCTACCCCTGATAGAGGATATTGAGAAAATAGCTTTAAAGCGACTTTAGCATTCTCCACTCTTTCTATTCGATTGTAGTGTTGTGGTGATGATATAGCTCCAAGACGACCTGTTAAAGCACTAAACTTCATAACAAAATGAAAATACCCTACTGTCCCACACTCTATGATAAAAATTATAAGTGGGATGATTAGTAGACGTTTATTCATTATTTTAAATTTATTCTTAAATTTTATGGAGGGAATTGCGATAATAATTGTTGTTATAAGTAATGTAAAAACAGCTGCTTTCCCACCCGGGTAAGTAATTGCCATTATAAGTATCACCAATAGAAATACCCATATTATTTGTTTTTTTAATGGTTGATTTTTTAAAAGAAAGTAGTAGCAAATTATCAATACTGCCATCCCTGAGATATGCTGTATCAATAAATAGTTGGACCCAAATATAGTACTAAAAGTGCGTGTAAGTAAATAAGGGTTTGAAATAAAAAGAATAATAAATAAAAAGATGCCCATGACAAGTAGCGTATAGATAAAGCGGTTTATATTGTTTAAACCTCTAAATAAAAAAAATGGTGCAAACAGAGCTAAAGTGCTATACATCATAAATTCCAAACACTTAATTTTACCATACTCTAAATTAGATGTATATATTAAACTTAAGGCTATGATACACGCCAAGATAAAGTAAGGTAATAATAAAGTTAAAGGGATATGCGGTAATTTACCTTTCTGAAATATCTGTAAGGTAATTAGAAAAATAATAATAATATAAAAAATTATTAATGGGGATGGTAAAAAAGGTAAATATGTCTGTCTGATAAAGGTATATTTGGTTGGAGCAATAAATATGGCAAATATTATTTCAGGAAAGCATAGGGCACTAAAAATAGAACTCATCCATATTTTTCTAGTTTTTAGTTTTTCCCAAGACGACAACATAGTAAATCCTCCTCTTCTTTTTTTCTTCATCCTGTTCAATAATTTCATTGACCATCCGGATCATCTTTAATCCTCCAGAATGATTTTCCGACCCTTTTTATTTCTTTGTTCATAATAAACCAGGCCAAAATAAAATAAAATATAAAGTAGGCGCCTATTAAAATTATAATCTCGTAGTTATTGGTAGGCTTAAATTTCAACAAAGGAAGTATGGCTAATGAAGCACACAAGAAAGACCTGGCAAAGAGTTTGCCTAATGCAAAGATACTTAATCCTTGAATTTTTTTTCTCACAGAGATACCTGTAAAAATTAATGTAAGTAAAATTGATATAGAACTTGTCAATGCAATCCCGTTTATTCCTAAAATTGGGGTCAAATAATAATAAAGTGGAATCATAAATACAATACTTATAGCAAATGCCTTAATAGGAGTTGTAGTATCTGAAAAAGCGTAACATAGTCGGAAATAAATAGGTAGTATCATATTTGCTATTAATATGGCGGCATAAAATTTAAAAACATTGGAAGTCATCTCTACCGCTAAAGAGTCAAATGCTCCTCTCATAAAAACAAGTGTAATAATTTCTTTGCTAAAAAATACCAATCCAAAGCTCAATGGTAAGAAGTAAACTATTATCTGCTTGTTAAGTTTAACAACAATATCTTGTAATTGCACTATTTTCTTTTCTGTGGATAGTAATGAAAATGTTGGAAATGTTGCCTTAGCTATATTTGCTGCCAATAATGTAGATACTACCTCAGATAGTCGTTTTGCATATCCAAGTGTAGATATACTTCCTTGTTTTAACGAGGAAGCAAAAAAGTTCTCTATAATCCCCGTTAACTGTGGAAGGAATATATAAAGTAAGATTGGCAAGTTGAAATAAATGAAATTTTTGAATTCTTCTGTCTTGAAATTCATTCTGAATCCTATAATCTCCAACCTTAAAGCATTAAAAAATAAAATTAACACTACAAAATAGATGCCTATAATTAATCCTATTACCAGGGCATATATCCCCCATAGCCCAGAAAAGAAGATTAAAGTAATTATGACACATAAATTACTTAATAAATCAGTTAGTGCTGGAATCTTAAAATGATGTAGTGCATTATAGACTGAAGATAAAACATTAAAAAGGGCGTTTCCCAATACTAATAAAGATAACCATTTTAACATTTCAACTGACAATTTCATCGTTGATTCTGGAAGTGATGGGGCAATAATTTTGATTACATATTTAGATAAAACAAATACAGCAATCATCAATAAAATAGAGGTTATACTGGTAAAGGTAAAAATAGACTTGATAAAATCTTTTGTTTTCTCCATACCACACTTATTTAATGTTTTCTGGTATAAAGGAATCAATGAGGTACTGAAGGCAGAACCTAATACGCCACCCACAAGACCATAAATCGTTATTGCGACCATATAAGCATCAACCTCTTCACTTATACCAAAATATCTTGCAATCAGAACCTCCCGTATGAAACCTAATATCTTACTGATTAAAGCTATTAAAATAAGTAAAAAAGCCGCAGATATCCATGTTTGTTGAGATAATTTTTTACTGTTTACTATCATAAATTTCCCAGACCTGTCAGAATTGAGACTTATCTCTGAATTCCAATAATTCTTTCACCCAGTGTCGTGTTGAGTAAGTTTTGCACGGGGCATCATCAGGTTTCGTAACCTGCAAACGGATAATTGGTAACTGGTAATTGGTAATTGGTTAAATAGTTTCGTCCTGAGCTCAGCCGGTAATCCCTCA
>JBFLXS010000055.1 GCA_040755795.1 bacterium
GATAAGTATCGGCTGGATGATTTTGAGCTTTATCAACTGGCACTTAAGTTCCGACAAAATGTTTACAAGCTCATTAAACAGCTTCCATCTGAGGAGCGCTATTGTTTAGACCCGCAGATGAGAAAGGTGATTGTCTCAGTCACGAACAACATCGCAGAAGGACATGGACCTTGGCATTATGCGGAAAGGGTGTCTATGTGTCTGGTAGTCTATGTAACCCAGACACTTAGACACCCAGATACCAGACTACCTGAACGGTTACCGATTTTGCAGGATGGCAAGAGGTTCGGTTGAAGAAATTCTGGACGACATCAATGTTTGTCTGGATGAAGGCTACGGAGAGAAATCCGTAAGCGTTCAGCTCAGGAAGGAAGGTTACGAGCTAATTGCGAAAGTTAACAGTTATATTGGCTATCTACGCAGATGTAAGCAAGGAATGGAGGAAGAACAGTCTGGTGGTCAGACACCAAGACACCAAGACACCAGACACCAAGACACCAGACACCAAGACACCAGACACCTATCCCTCAGAGTATCTGAACGCTTAGTAGCGGTTAAATCTTTATACCTTTAAAAAACTTGAACATCGAGTTATACGAGGTGAATATATGATGGATGCTATTTCCAAAAAAAGTAGGGCTAAAATTGCGGTTATTATGCCTACACTACAATGTGGTGGTGCTCAAAAGGTAGTTATAACCATAGGCAATAAACTCATTGAGAAAGGATTAAATGTGGACATTATTCTCTATAAGAGAATAATTACCTGCCCTGTTCCTTTTAAAGGGAATATCATCTCAATTTTTAACAATAATGTCCGATTGAGGAAACATCCATTTTTTTTAACGAAAAAGATTATAAACATTCTCAAAGAATACAACATTGTTGTAGGTGGATTAGGGTTAGATAGTTCCTTTCTGGCAATGATATGGGGCAGACTTTCAAATAAAAAAACAGTAAGCCTGGTTCACATCCATATAAGCGAATCCATAAATGGTGTCCTTAGGAATTTAAAGGGTTTAAAGGGTTTGCTCTTTAAGATTTGGACGATTATTCTTTACAGATTTATATCTAAATTTGTATCTAAATTTGTTTGTGTATCTGAAGAGATAAAACAAGACCTTATTAAATCTTTTAAACTACCTTCAAAAAAGATGAAGGTTATTTTAAATCCTCTTGATATAGCCGATACCAGAATGCGAGCTTGTGAAGAATTATCAGAGGAGCAGAAGGTTATTTTTGAAAAACCAACTATAATCTTTGTAGGGAGAATGGAGTATCGAAAGGGGCTGGATTTTCTTTTAAAGGCATTTCGCATTCTCCTTGAAAATCATAATGTTAATCTAATTATTGTGGGTGAACAAGATATAACACCATATAAAATATTGGTGAATGAATTGGGAATAGAAAAAAATGTATTTTTTCTGGGGTTACAGGAAAATCAGTATAAATTTATGGCTCGTTCTAAAGTTTTGGTATTTCCTTCAAGATATGAGGGGTTTGGAGTTGTCTTAGTTGAGGCAATGGCTTGTGGTATTCCTGTGATTGCTTCTGACTGCCCTTGTGGTCCCTCCGAGATATTAGATAGAGGGAAATATGGTATTTTGGTTGGAGTAGGAGACATAGATGGTTTGGCGAAAAACATTGAACTTCTACTTACAAATAACAATTTACATGAAAAATTTTCAACATTAGGGAAACAACGCGCAGAAGATTTCGATATAGACACATTAATTAATCACTATATGGATATATTGCTTTGAGAAAGGATACAGGATATTGAAAAATGGAAAAGTTAGAGCATAAATTTAGCATCTCTTATTTACCCAAAAAGATATTATTTTTAATAATATTACTTCTCCCATTTCAAAGGGCTCCAACTATCTTTTTTGAAAATCAAGGAGAAGATATAGAATTTATAGCCATAAGACTGTTCACATATTTAGATGAAATCTCTTTTATTGTTGCTATGACATTGATTCTTTGGTTTATTCTACTCAAACTACCGCATTATTCTTTAAACCTAAAAACTATTCCATTAACTAAACCTTTACTTTTTCTTATTGCTGTTTGTGTTGTCTCGACTATAGTCAACCGTGTGCCATTTCTACAAGGTCTTTGGGGAACCTATGATATTGTAAAAAATATTATGGTTGTTTATATCTTTTCTGCTCTACATTGGTCAAAAGATGAATTCCTATCAATGATAAATTTGGTCAAAAAAATAGTAATATTCCTTGTGATTGTTGGAATAATTGCAGAAATACTTGCTCTTTGTGGTCAGATTGGTGTTGGTTACTTAGTTGCTCCTGAAGAAAATAAAAGATTTGGATTTTACAGGGTTCGGTCACTTACTGGATATGGTAGTATTAATTATCTAAGTATGTATGCATTATTGGGACTATTTCTTATATATACAACTACAAAAAGCGGGATGAAAAAAAATTTGAGTTTGTTAGCGACTTTATGTCTAATATTTCTAACCTCTTCAAGACAAGCCTGGATAGGATTATTTATGATGTTAGTTTTAATAAAAAAAAGGCTGATAGTGCCAGGCTTATTAATTATTGCCGGTATTATAGTAATGAGTTTATTTGATACAGAAAGTTATGACCCGGAACTATATTATAGAACTTTTGCATATTATGAGTCTTTTAGACTGCTACGAGAGAATCCAATGTTTGGAGCAGGAACCGGGATGTTTGGCGGTTTGGCATCTAAAATATTTGAATCTCCAATTTATGATAATTGGCCACAATATTATAGAACCCTGGTATATAGCATTGGGAGTATTGATACCTTTTGGCCGGTTATATGGGGAGAGACAGGAATATCCGGACTTATTGCATTTTCACTGCTCTGGTTTTCTCTTTTTCGAGGGATGCAGAATATAGCTAACCGATTTAAAACAATCGGGGATATTCAGATGTATGATATAGGCAACATATTGGCAAATTATGCTGTTGCTCTGGTTATTATGTGTTTTGGTACCGGGCTAAATTGTGCCTTTGTGGTTTGGACATACTTTGGCCTGACCGGTATTTATTTTTCGTTATGCAATCAAATGCAATTGCAATTGAAAGAAAAAGATGCATAAATTATTTTTGATTTCAATGATGGTATATCTATTATTTCCAATAGAATGTTTGGCGAAGATTAGACTGCCTGAGGGTTATTTGATTTTAGTTGTAGTTGAAACATACGGGGAAAGCAAGTTTGGTGCTATAAGCACCGGGGAAGAGGCTGAAAAAATCTTTTCAAGGATTAAATATAAAGACAGCGGCGTTGCGTTTATATCGTTATATTATAATGAAAATGACCTGAACGCACATTATCATATAGCCAAAGTAGCCCAGAAATATGGAATAGATTTATGGATATCTTCTTTTTCGCTTATTGATAAAATAGAGGCATTCGGTAAGATAAAACCGGAATACCAGGCATATCAAATGCAAAAAGACGGCTCTATTATTCCTGCCACACTTAACAATAAACCTCTTTTTGATGTTTTGAATGAAGATGCCGTAACCTGGTTTCTCCAGGAATATAAAACAAGGTTTTTAGAAAGGTTTAAAGGGATATTGAATGGTTATTTCTTTGATGAAGATATATTGACTTATTTGGATGAGTGGAAAAACGAAAAAAGATTTGATTATTGGAATAATCCTACATATAGTCAGGCTGTTTTAGAAAAATGGCAAGAATATGCCATGAAACATAATGTGAGACATAATGGTAAATTAGTTGATAAATTCCCTGTTCATGTTTCCAATATGGTCTCTGGGTTCACGGAATATTATCCAGGTTATAATGTGCCTGCTGAAATTACTCCTGGACAGATGTTTGTAGATTTGCCCAAGCCCGAAGGTGTCTGGAAACATTGGTTTGATTTTATAAGTGAGCTTTTTATAAATAATTGGATTGGGAAGATTGCTGGGGTAGTAAATGAAGTCAACAAAGATAATCCACAATGGTATGGAACTGTTTATATTGGACTACACCATTGGACTCTACCCTATGAAAAAATAATAGATAAAGAGTTTACAGTTCCTTATATCCATAGGTGGGGTGCCTGGGGAAGACAAAGGGGCATGGATATTGAATTATTGGCTCAACATCCTGAAATTGACTATATCGTATGTGAAACCTATCCTCCCATAGAAGGAAATCTTGAGTATTTTATTGCAGAGTATAAAAGAATTATTAATGGCGATATGAAATTTGGTTTGATGTTACATCGGGATGATAGATGGAAATTAAATTTAGAGGAAGAAAAAAGACGATGGGAATTAATTAAAAAGTATAGACCTCATTTACTGGTGCTATTTCCACTAAAAAGTATTTTTGAAAAAAGTGAATATTACTCAGAGGAAGGTGAAAAATACTTTTTAGAAGAGTTAAACAATTATCGAAGGAGTATTAGGTAATAATACCTCAGTGAAATGGGGGATTTCCCTGAAAGTAGGAAGTAGGAGAGTAGAAAAGTAGGAAAGGGGAGACATTGTCCCCAGAAGAGGAATACCGTGCACATCCTTTATCCCTTTCCTACTTACCTACTACCTACTTGCCTACTATTTCCATCGCTCTGTCCTCCGCAGGTTAATATTCGTTCCCCTAAATGACTGACCCATTACTACGAGTGTCGTGTTGAACAAATAACGCACGGAATTTGATTCTGGTAACTGGTGATTGGTAACTGGTAATTAAATACCGTTCGGCTGAGCTCAGGACGAAACTATTTAACCAGTTACCAGTTACCAATTATCCGTTTGCAGGTTATGAAATCTGATGATACGCCGTGCAAAACTTACTCAACACCACACGAGGAGTATTTTCTATGAATGCCCAACAAAGCAAAGGTAAGATAGCGATTATTATTAATATTCCTGCTCCTTACCGCATCGCGTTATTTAAAAGTCTTAGTGAGACAGAAGATTTTAAATTTAAATTCTTCTTTTGTGCTCCATCGGAGGCAAATCGAAGATGGGAAGCAGAAGAATATTTATTTGACTTTGAAGTTTTATCGGGATTTTCACCTACTTTGCGTAAAAAAGATGGAGATGTGATAACATTACATATCAATCCATCAATCTTGTATAAATTAAGAGGTTTTGATATAATTATATGTGCAGGGTATAATTATCCAACCGCTCTCTTATCATTATGTTATTCTTTATTCTTTAAAATCCCCTTACTTCTCTGGACAGAACAAACACTATACACTGAAGCATCTCACTCCTTTTTATTACATACTATCAGGAATATGGCTAAGATGTTCATGCTCAAAGGTGCCAGAGGATTTATTGCCACAGGCACACAAACAAAAGAATTTCTTATAAAGCATGGAGTAAATAAAGAAAATATCTTTCTATCTCCAGATGCTGTAGATACAGAATTTTTTTTACATAATTCCATTAAACTTGAAAAAGAAAAAGAGATGCTTAAAAAAAGATTAAATCTTAATCTCGAAAAACTTATCGTCTATGTTGGTCAATTAATTGAAAGAAAAGGAATTATACATTTACTTCAAGCCTATCAACGCATTTTCTCAGACTTTAATTCCATTGGACTTTTAATCATAGGGGAAGGGGTTCAAGAGGAGGAATTAAAAAGATATTGCCAAAACCATAATCTTCAAAATGTATTTTTCTTAGGGTATAAATCTCAGGAGATACTAATTCAATACTTAGTTATATCAAATCTATTTGTCCTTCCAACATTAGCTGATGTTTGGGGTTTAGTGATAAATGAAGCAATGGCTTGTGGTTTACCTATTGTTACCACTAAACAAGCCGCTGCCTCAACTGACCTCGTTCATGATGACAAAAATGGATATGTAGTAGATGCAGAAGATATTGATGGATTAACTATAGCCATTAAACAAATATTACAAAACCCTGAAAAAGAGCAACAGATGAAAATTGCCTCCAGAGAAATAATAAAGAATTGGGGAATAAATGAAGCAGTAGAGGGATTTTTAAAGGCAATACGATATACACTATATGGAGAGAAAAGATGACCATAGAAGCAGTGTTGGCTGTTACTTATAAATGCAATGCAAGATGTAAGATGTGTCATATCTGGCAGAGTAAGCCGCAAGAGGAATTGACTCCACAAGAGTTTGCTAATCTACCTTCATATTTAAAAACTATTAATATAAGTGGCGGTGAACCATTCCTAAGAAATGATTTACCCGAGATTATAAGTAGATTAAATAAATCTTGTCATTTACCAAGAATAGTCATATCTACCAATGGACTACTACCTGATAGAATAAGAGATATGATGCTGAAAATAAAAAATATAAGTGAAAAAATTGGAGTAGGTGTTTCAATCGACGGAATAGGTAAAACGCATGAGGAAGTAAGAGGAATAATAGGGGCATATGAAAAGGCTTTAAATTCTATAGAGAATTTGAAGAGTATAGGAATTAAGGACTTAAGAATTGGATTTACTATATCTGATATTAATGTTGAAGATTTAAGAAATGTTTATGATTTAGCAAATAAATTAAGAGTTGAATTTACCTGTAGTATCGCTCAAAATTCTGAGCATTACTTCATGACAAATAATAATAAATTTGAAAAGATAGATGTATTAAAAGAACATCTTGAATATATCGCCAGAGAGGAATTAAAAAGAAATCAACCCAAGAGATGGTTTCGAACATATTTTTTGGCTGGTACATACTATTATGCTAAAGGAAAGAAAAGAATTTTGCCTTGTGATGCCGGTAGTAACTTTTTCTTTATGTCTCCAAATGGTAATATCTATCCTTGTAATATATTAAACAAAGTAATGGGGAATATCAAAGTAAGTAACTTCCATGATATTTGGTCATCAGAAAATGCAGAGAAAATAAGAAAGATAGTCAGCAACTGCTCTCTTAATTGTTGGATGATATGCACGGCAAGAACGGCTATTAAGAAAAATATAGTAAAAATTGGATATTGGATTCTAAAGAATAAATTGAGGGGCTACTTTAACTATGAAAATCTTATTAGTGAATAATTACTATTACCTTCGTGGAGGTTCAGAAAGATATTTCTTTAATTTATTTAACCTATTGAAGGAAGCTGACCATGAAGTCATACCTTTTTCAGTTAAGGATGAGAGAAATATAGCATCTCCCTATGAAAAATATTTTGCACAATCTATTCATTTTAATAACTACAAACTTTCTATTAAAAACATAAAGATTTCTCTTAACGCCATTTATTCCATAGAGGCAAAGAAAAAAATTGAAAGCTTAATTAATGAAATAAAACCGGATATAGCACATTTGCATAATATATATTCTCGGATTTCTCCATCAATCTTACAGGTTTTGGAGAAATATGAAATCCCTTCTATTATGACATTGCATGATTATAAACTAATATGTCCTGTTTATAGCTTTCTGTCAAATGGAAAGATATGTGAAAGATGTAAAAGATATAAATATTACAATGCAGTCTTACAAAGATGTAATAAAGGTTCCATCGGGGCAAGTGTAGTAAATTGCCTTGAACTTTATATTCATAAGGTAATGAAACTTTATGAAGGTATAAAAATGTTCATTGCACCAAGTGAGTTTATGAGAAATAAAATGATTGAATTTGGTCTGGATAGAAATAAAATACTCCACATCCCTAATTTTATTAATTTCAATGAGTATTCTCCATTTTATGATTTTAAAGATTACTTTGTTTATGTGGGAAGAATATCTCCGGAGAAGGGAATAATTACCTTGATTGAGGCAATCAAATATTTAAATATTAATACGAAGCTATATCTAATTGGTGAAGGACCTTATGAAGAAAAAGTTAAACAAATTGCCAGAGGGATTAAAAATGTTAATTTTGTAGGTTATCAGAGAGGAGATGAATTAAAATCAACTATAAAAGAGAGTATGTTTGTCATTGTTCCTTCAGAGTGGTACGAAAATTTCCCATTTGCAATACTTGAGGCATTTGCTTTAGGTAAACCTGTAATAGGTTCAAATATTGGTGGTCTTCCAGAATTGATAAAAGATAAATTTAATGGCTTGTTATTTGAACCAAAGAATGTAAATGATTTAGCCAATAAGATACAATATTTATTAGAAAATAAAGAGATTATACCTACTCTGGGGAAAAATGCAAGAAGGCTAATCGAAGAAAAGTATAATTCTCAAATCCATTACCAGGAACTTATGGAGGTTTATAAAAGGGTTAGACGATGAAAATAGCAATGATTGGACAAAAATCTATTCCAGGAATATACGGTGGAATTGATAAACATGTGGAAGAATTAAGCATACGAATTGCTTCAAAAGGGCATGAGGTATTGGTGTATAACAGGCCCCATTACTCATCTGTTAAAGGACAATGGCATGGAATCACGGTAAAGAATATTCCATCCATACCAACAAAATCCCTTGAGACTATCACGCATACTTTCTTATGTTCATTGGATGTTCTGATTCAAAAGGTTGATATTGTCCATTTCCACGGAATAGGGCAATCAGTCTTTTCCTTTATACCAGGACTTTTTAATAAAAAGACAGTTGTTACCCTTCATGGATTAGGATGGCAAGAGAGAAAATGGGGAAGAATTAGCCGTGGACTGCTCAAGGTAGGAGAATATACTGCGCCACGATTTCCTCATAAAACTACGGTGGTATCTAAACTGTTAAAAGAGTATTATAAGAATAAGCATAATAAAGAAGTTATCTGGATTCCAAATGGGGTGGAAACTTCCGAACCAGTTATTATAAATAAGATTAAAAAGTATGGATTGACTAAAGATGGTTATATTCTCTTTGTAGGTAGATTGACTCAGGATAAAGGATGTCATTATCTACTTGAAGCGTTTAATCAAATAAATGGAGAATTAACATTGGTTATAGCAGGAGACTCGAGTTATACAGATGTTTATACAGCATCCTTGAAAAAGTATCAGAATGAAAAGGTATTATTTCTTGGGCAGGTAGATAAGGAAATATTAGCTGAGTTATATTCTAATGCCTATCTTTATGTCCATCCATCAGAGGTTGAAGGAATGTCTCTTGCATTACTTGAAGCAATGAGTTATGGTAATTGTGTCTTAGTCAGTAATATCCCTGAAAACTTAGAGGTAATTAATGGATATGGTTATACCTTTGGAAACAAGGACTCCAAAGACCTTCAGGGGATGTTGAGGCAACTCCTTGAAAACAAGAAAATGGTTAATGCCAAAAAAGAAGGGGCTAAAAGGCATGTCTTGACAAACTATTCCTGGGACAAAATAGTCAATATGTATGAGGAGTTGTATTGTTCTCTGCTGAAATGAGCAAGCAGGGAATTCACGACAAAGTAGGAAGTAGGAGAGTAGGAGAGTAGGAGAGTAGGAAAGGGGGAGACATTGCCCCCCAGAAGAGGAATACCGTGCACCTCCTTTATCCCTTTCCTACTTACCTACTACCTACTTGCCTACTATTTTCATTCCCCCAAATAACTGACTTATTACGAAAAGAGTAGCGATAAGGGGTACATTATACGAGGAGATTAAAGATAATGTTTCAGAATCTGTTTTATTTCTTATTAGCAATATTTATTTATCTAATTTGCTCATTCCTTAGCAAAAGATTACCACCGGGCATTATTATTCCCATAGACTATCCTGGAGAGCGGAAGATACATAAAACTCCAACACCCTGCCCTGGAGGAATATTCATTTTTTTCTCATTCTATATTTCTCTAATAATAACTTTTTCTCTTTATCCGAACATTTTCTTTAAAGATTGGCCAGGCTACACTTATACATCATTTATCTTTTGTGGTATGGGAATATCAATTCTTGGTCTGTGGGATGACCATAAGGACATTAAATCATTTGTTAAATTGGTATTCCAAATATGTATTTGTTCAATAGCGGTAATGGCGGGTATAAAGTTTAAAATCGTTGATTTGGAAATCCTTAATATTATCCTGAGTCTGTTCTGGTTTCTCATTTTTATAAATGGGATGAATCTGATTGATGGAATTGATGGTCTTGCGTCCGGAATTACCTTTATCGTAACTATATTTTTGCTTTTTCATGAAGGATTTGAATTTACACCTTTAGCCTCCATTCTTTCTGGAGCAGTATTAATATTCTTTATCTTCAACCTATCAAAAGAGATATTTTTAGGTAATTCCGGGAGTATGTTATTAGGATTTTTACTTGCCGCCATTTCTATCTTTATATCAAATAAGGGAGAAAAAACAGATGTTTTAGCGATTACTATTTTATGTTTTGGAGTTCCTGTATTCGATATTATAGCCGCTATTATAAGAAGGACAAAAGAAGGTAGGTCTATATTTATGGGGGATGGAAGACATATTCATCATTATTTACTCAAAAAGGGCTTTCCCAATACAATGGTACTCTTATTCCTTCTTGGAAGCACTTTTATCTTAGGGTGTATATCTTTATTTATCTTCAAGTAGAGAGATATAGTAGTTATTAACGAAAATTTCTCATAGAACAGATATAGCAACAGGGTTGATGGTTTATAGTTGATAGTTTATAGTTGATGGTTTATAGTTGATAGTTTCATAGACTATCAACCATCAACCATCAACAATACTAATGTGAACTTTTGGTTAATACTTACTATCTGCCTTCTGTTCGTCATACTAATTTCAATCCACACTCATTAACAACCTTTTGCCAGGGAAAGCCGGGATGAAGGTCAGATTTATCCCTTCGCAGATGGTGGTGCCCAAGAATACCGCTAAATTGTCGATAGCTATCATCTGCATCAAAATGATTAGCTGGTGTCTGTCTGGGAATTTTAAATTGTTCGCAGAGTCTATTAATTAACCCAATCACAGATAAAATCTGGGCATCAGAGTATGCATCAAAAAATCGGTATCCTCTCCAGGGTACTCCATTATCATAATAGGGTTGTGTAAATAATGTCCGTTCTGAGACCTTGCCAAAGCAATAGAGTTTGCCCTCTCTTTGAATTAAACCACCTTCACTGGCAATCTCAATTCCAATGCTTCGTTTATCCACAGCACCACCACTCCCTTTAAGTCCCAGATGGAATGCCCAGTATTTAGGGGCAAAAACTTCATAGACAACACCATCTCTTTCTACAACATAAGCAGTACCAATTCGACCACGGTCGCTCCTCCAGTAATTGATGGTGCTCAATGCTGTTCCCCCAACTGTGTGATGCAAAACAATTAAATCTTTTGCTATTTCGTTGGCACAATAATCCTTAGATTCAAGAAGAACTGTCCGGTTAATATTTAGTTTGTAGTCTGGTGAAGGAGCAAATAGTATCTTCCATGTTGTTGGTCCAACAATACCATCAATAGTAAGATTTTTTTCCTTTTGAAATGATTTAACTGCAGATGCTGTCCCTTCTCCGAAATCTCCATCTATTGCTCCCTGATAATACCCTAACGCCTTAAGTCTTTTCTGAATCTCCTTTACCTCTTTCCCTTTTGAACCAGGTTTGTAAACTG
This sequence comes from bacterium, assembly GCA_040755795.1. Classification (NCBI taxonomy): domain Bacteria; species bacterium. Next base: position 11,460 of record JBFLXS010000055.1, read on the forward strand.
CCATTGTTTTAACCTCCTTTAATCTGGTAATTGGTAACTGGTGAATGGTAATTAGTTACCATTTAACCGATTACTTACTTTATAATTTCGTGAAGCCCTATTTCATTAAAATTAACCTTCTCCTATAATGCCAACAAGAGGGTAGTTTTGTAGTGTAATTATAGTAAGTATTAATCAAAAGTTCACATCCATAAACTATAAACTATCAACTATAAACTATCAACCCTGTTGCTATATCTGTTCTATGAGAAATTTTCGTTAATAACTACTATAAATGCCTCCACTACCCCTCTACTCCGGCACATAAACCACTCTCCCATCCTTTAACTGATAGGCAGTTCCCAGCCTGATGCCTTCCCCGGTTAATTTCTTATCTGTCACCTTCTTAGCCTTAATTTCCTTGCCTTTTTTGGTGATAATTTCCACCTTGCCATCCGCGGTCTTTTTGGTAATAGTTATTTCTGACCTGGGGTCAAGTAAATCCAGCATATTATAAGCCATAAACAGGGCAATCATCATGCTGACGATAAAGACCACGCTGGCATCAAATAGGTTTGCTACCCCAGAAATAGGGTCTTCGAGTGGCTCTTCGTATTTCTCAAATCGTTTATGTCTCTTCAAAAATCTCATTGTTCCTCCTTGTTTTTGGTAACTGGTAACTGGTGAATGGTAATTATACTCCAGTGGGGTATAAATTGTGATTATTTAAAGTAATCGGTAATCAGGTAATCAGTAATCGGTAATTTGAGATAGCAGGCTACTGCTTGCTCTTTACAGATAACCTGATAACCGATAACCTGAGTTGATAGTAACAGGAAATCACAAAATATGCCTCTCTAAAGTATAGTTACCAATTACCCGTTATTGATATTAAACAATCTGCCTGCATTTGAAGTAGTAATATCGGCTATTTTCTGGATATTCATCCCTAAAATCTGGCTAATCTTTGCGGCAGTATGTGTGAGATATACTGGTTCATTTCTTTTACCGCGATAAGGCACTGGCGTGAGATAAGGGCAATCTGTTTCGAGCAATAACCGCTCTAACGGAATAACTTTTATGATTTTAACTAATGAATCTGCATAAGTAACCGCCCCACTTATGGAGATGTAAAATCCTGCATTAATTACCTCTTTAAGCATATCCACATCTCCAGAAAAGGAATGGAGCACTCCACTAACGACACTCGCATTCTCTTCTTTTAATATTTTTAAGATATCTAAATGTGCCTCGCGGTCATGAACGATAACAGGTAAATTTGTCATCCTGGCTAATCTAATGAATTGACGAAATACCTCCTGTTGAACAGGTTGAGGAGATAGGTTTCGATAGTAGTCTAATCCAATTTCTCCAATTCCAACTACCTTTTTATTTTTGGTTAATTCTAAGAATGAGGAATAGTCATTATCATTAAATTGGACAGCATCATGGGGATGGAGACCGACGGTAGCATAAATGAAATCATACCTTTGGGCTAATTCAATGGAGCATCTACTTGTGATTAAATCCGAACCAACATTTATAATAGTCTGTATTCCCTCTTGTTTTGCTCGGAGGATGACTTCATGGCGGTCATCTGCAAATTTTTCATCCTCAAGATGAGCATGGGTGTCAATTAGGGCTACGGGAAATTTTGTAGTCATAAGAATCCTCATTCAACGATGAAGCCACAGCGGTAGTGGAGTATTTTCAACACTCCATCATAGTGCGTGGATAGCTACTTCTTTTTAAAGAGAACCTGCCAGATGGTTTTATTCCTTTCTTCTTCCAACAATACTTCTTTATGGTGCAATTCCCTTTTTAAAGACTCAATCAATTGGTCTCTTTTTTTTAGTGTCTCGGCCTTTTCTTTTTGAAAAGCCTGATTTTGCTCTTCCAATTCTTTTTTAAGGATTGCAATGGTATCATCTCGCTCGGCTAAAGCCTTTTCTAAATGTTCTATCTTCTTTTCTCTATCTATCAAAACTTTATGGGTATCGTTAAGTTCTCGCGTCAATCTTTGTCTTTCTTCTTCCTCTTCCCATGCCTTAGCGGCTATTTTTGAAAAATCACTACTTGATGATTTTTTTTCCATCGTATTTACTCCTCCTTTTAAGAAACCGAACGCTCCTGGTGTCGTGTTGAACAAATAACGCACGGAATTTAATTCTGGTAACTGGTGATTGGTAACTGGTAATTAAATACCGTTTGGCTGAGCTGACGACGAATCTATTTAACCAGTTACCAATTACCAATTATCCGTTTACAGGTTACGAAACCTGATGATACGCCGTGCAAAACTTACTCAACACCACACTAGATATAATTGAGTGTTTATTTTATTGGTCTTGTGTAACTATTTTCAATCTCTGTGGTGATTTCTTTTTCCCCCTCAAACATATGTTCATCTATATTTATACTTCTAAGTGCTCTTTTCAGGTCATCTACCTTATTACAAGAAGAAATAGCCTCTTTATAACTAATCACATCATTTTTAAGTAATGCGGCTAATGATTGCTCCAGGGTTTGCATTCGATATTGACTTACTGATGTAAAAATAGTGTCATAGATTTTAGATAGGTTATGTTCTTCGATTAACTTTCTTATGGTTGGGGATGAAATTAGAATTTCAAAGGTTGCTACTCTACTTTTCCCATCTAACTTACGAATTAATTTTTGGGAAATAATCCCTTGCAAACTAAGGGATAATTGAACACGCACCTGCTGTTGTTGTTCTGTCGGGAAGATACTTATTATTCGGTCTAAAGTCTGGTCAGCACTGGCGGTATGTAAAGTACTCAAGACTAAATGTCCAGTTTCTGCGGCACGCATTGCCACCTTAAAGGTATCCATATCTCGCATCTCACCGATACAGATTACATTTGGGTCCTGTCTAAAAATACTTATTAAGGCATCATTCATAGAAAGTGTATCTGCACCTAATTCTTTCTGAGTTATGGTTGCTTTTTTATCCCTAAATAGGAATTCGATTGGGTCTTCCACCGTGATAATATGGCAAGCACGGTTTTCATTAATATAGTCAATCATCGCGGCTAATGTTGTTGATTTGCCACTTCCCGCCGGGCCGGTTATCAGAACTAATCCGTGAGGGGATGCGGCTAAATCTTTTAATACCTCTGGAAGTTCCAATGAATCAATCGTTGGGACTTCAAATGGAATTGCCCGAAATACTGCGGCAGCCGTTCCTCGTTGAGAAAAGATACTTGCTCTAAATCGTGAGACCCCAGGAATACTATAACTAATATCTACCCAGTGCCGCTCATCAAATCTTTTCTTATGTTCATCATCCATAATAGATTCTAACATCTTTTTTGTATCATTAGCATTTAACTTCCCTGTTTGCTCAGGAACAATCTCGCCGGCAATACGTAAGATAGGTGGTCTGCCTACCTTTACCTGTAAATCAGAGGCACCTTTTTCTATCATCATTTTAAGCAGATTATTAATTTCCATTGTTTAACCACCTCAATATAGACTCAAATATTACCCTGCCATCTTCGGTCCCGAGTCGCTTTTCACAACATCGCTCCGGGTGTGGCATCATCCCTAAAATATTCCCTTCACGATTGCATATCCCGGCAATATTGTCTATTGAACCATTCGGATTAGCCTCATCCGCACATCGACCCTCTGGAGTTGAATATCGAAATACTACCTGATTATTTTTCTTTAACTCTTCGATTGTTGTTTTGTCCGCATAGTAATTGCCTTCCATATGGGCAATCGGGATATTTAAAACACGGTCTTGAGAAGTAACATTCGTAAACGGGGTTTTGTCATTTTCAACTCTAATGGTAACATATTTACATATAAAATTCAAGTTTTTATTGCGTAACATTGCCCCTGGCAAAAATCCGGCTTCAAGTAAAATCTGGAAACCATTACAAATTCCTAAAATTATCCCGCCTCGATTCACAAACTTTTCAATTCCAAACATTACCTTTGAAAATCGGGCAATTGCTCCGGTGCGTAAATAATCTCCATAAGAGAATCCCCCTGGTAAAACGATGCAATCATATCCTTCCACATAACTTTCTTTATGCCAGATATATTTTACCTCTTGATTAAATATATGTTTTAGCACCCAATAACAATCCTGGTCACAATTTGACCCCGGGAAAACGACAACACCCCATTTCATAATTTCCCCTGAAAATGTATGTAAGTTGTTGTAATTATTTATTTTTTGTAGTAGCGAGAGGAAAGTAAAACCATCCCTTCCCTTAAAAGCACACAATATCCCCTTCTTGCCATTGTCTCGAAAACCATT
>JBFLXS010000056.1 GCA_040755795.1 bacterium
AATCCATGTAAATTTAAGTGTAACCTCTCAAGTGCTTTATTTTAATAGAGTTATACATACATTAAAACTTCTTCCTCATCAAAGGGACTATACTTTTTCTTGTCAACAGCCTCTTGAATGTAGAAAGCAGTTCCTTTTACATTCAACATTCACGGTCTGACCCCAAAATAGTCCCAACACATTCGTATTTTATCGGAAGTTTTTCTATTTTTCTTTAAAACCTATTTCACAGGTCGAAATTTTTTTGTTGATAAAGGATAAAATTTGTAGTAAAATATCTTCACAATAGGCACACCCCGTATAGAAATGTCTATAAGTAGTGGGATGATGAAAAAGGGGGAGTGAAACAATCAATAGTAGGTATTTCTAACGGGGCACAAATGGGTATAATACCCAAAACACTAAGGAGGTTGTTGAAGATGTCTACCCGACAAAAGATAAGCATAGTATTTATAGCACTGCTATTTATTCTTTCAGGAAGCCTCTAGGCCGACCAGTGGCAGGAACTGAATCCGACTGTCAAACATGTATATATTCTTTGGGGTGGATGGCGAATATAATGTTTTAAGCGATATATGGAGCTACGACCCTTCTGCTAATACCTGGCAACAAGAGCCTTCTGGGGGTACTACTACTCCACCTGTCAGATTTTTACACACCTCTATGTGTATTCCAGACGGCCGTATTTTGACTTTTGGAGGATATGGGAGCGACTTCAACCTGACCGAGCCATCTTTGTGGAGCTATACGCCAGGCTCTGGCACCTGGGAACAAAAGGCCGCCTCGAGTTTCGGAGCACGGGGTGGTGCAAGTGCGGCGGTCTTTGCCGGAAAAATGTATGTTTTTGGCGGAACTACCAAGGAGGGATATAGCAACGATATGCTAGTATATGACCCCGGCCAAAACTCCTGGGAGAAGCTGACCATCTCGGGCAGTATCCCTGAGGCGAGGACAGCTTGTGCCGGAGCATACAGCGGAGATTTATTTTGGATATATGGAGGGGTATACGAAGTTCGCAGTGGTGATCTCAAAGATACATGGGAATTTAACGCAGCCAACAATACCTGGACACAGCGGACAGATATGCCTGTTGCCTTAAGCGGCGCTAAGGCTGTGGCATTTCAATCCCAAGGTCGCGATACATTAACAGTAACAGTACTGATGTTTGGCGGTACGAGCGGCGGAGTCCCTGTTGACAAGACTTACGGATACATACCCAGAGGAGACATACCCATAGATAGTATCAAGATAGTCAACCAGACGAATAACGAAGTGGGAACTTTGACAATGAGGGCAGGGGAAACATTACCGCTGTTTGCTCTGGGCTATTGCGGCACGACAACAGTTGGCTATCTTGCGGTAACCTGGAGTATAGAAGGTGACCTAATTGGGACTTTATCACCAACTACGGGCACAAATACACTTTTTACAGCGATAACGATTGGTTCAGGCACGATTAAAGCAGTGATAACTGGAGGGACGATAACAGATATGACCGGGACGATTACAGTTACAGGAGGAACAGTAACCTCAATTACCATTTCACCAGCGACTAAGACCTTAACCGCAGATGAATTCGCGACCTACACTGCTACGGCTCAAGATGCACAAAATAATTTATGGGATGTAAGCGAAGAGACGACATGGATAACCACTGACCCGAAAGGAACATTTACGGTTAATGTCTATAATCCTGGTCAGGCTGGAAACTGGATGATTACTGGTAAGTATAATGGCCTTGAAGGCACAGCGGCGGTAACAGTTATCCCTGGAGCTTTAAACTATGTCAGGATAGAAGATTCTGGAGGGAATGAAATTATCAATTATTCAATGCCAACAGATGGCTCATTAACCCTTTACTGTCGAGGTTATGATGCGGATAATAATTTGATTGGTGATGTCAGTGGGAGTTGGACAGTAACACCAGGTAATCTGGGTGATGTTGCCCCACAAGCAGGCACAAAGACAACCTTTGACGCCAGGAAAGTCGGGACAGGAACAATCAAGGTTGATGATGGTGCAGGTCATTCTGATACAACCGATGTGATTACCGTTGGCGTTGGTGCACTTAATTATGTGCGGATAGAAGACCAGGGAGGGAATCCGATTGGGACGCAATCAATGACTACGGATGAGACGCTTGACCTTTATTGCCGGGGTTATGATGGGGATGATAACCTTATTGGCGATGTAACGGGCACCTGGACTGTGAATGGTGATATTGGTACTGTATCCCCAGCAGTAGGGACTAAGACAACCTTTGACGCCAGGAAAGTCGGGACAGGAACAATCAAGGTTGATAATGGTGCAGGTCATTCTGATACAACCGATGTGATTACCGTTAGCGCTGCACTTAATTATGTGCGGATAGAAGACCAGGCAGGAAATCCGATTGGGACGCAATCAATGACTACGGATGAAACGCTTGACCTTTATTATCGGGGTTATGATGGGGATAATAATTCGATAGGGTATCTCAGTGGAACATGGACAGTGACAAATAATATTGGCAATGTCATACCGCAAGTAGGAACAAGGACAATCTTTTATGCGACAAATGTAGGAATTGGAACTATCAGGGTTGAAGGAGCAGGAACTGTTGCTGAAACAGGTCTGATTACAGTTAATCTTGGTTTTGAAACTACCCTTGAAAAGGCATTTGTCTATCCTAACCCGTATTATGCCAGTGGCAAAGGCCATACCTATATCTATTTCGATAAACTAACCAGCGATTCTATCATCCAGATTTTCACTATTGCGGGTGAATTAGTGCGTGAAATACCAGTAACAAAATCACGGCAAGACTGGGATGTCCGCAATTCTGATGGCGAAAAAGTTGCCTCTGGCGTCTACATCTACCTCATCAAAGACCCGGCGGGAAATAAGAAGGTTGGTAAATTAGGTATCCTGCGGTAATCTGGGGTTATGTTCGTAGTAACCCGCATTTAGCAGGAGATGGTGGATTAGGCACAAACAACCACATAAATACGGTCACTATAAACTTTTCGTAACACTTTAGCCATCTGAAAGTGTAAATAAGGGAAAATGGAAAAACTGGGAAAAAGGGAAACGAAATACAAGAGGCCTTTGATATATTAGGTCTTCCACCCCCAACCCAATGGCTACTAAAGGAGAAAGGATAACTATGGCTATACTATGCCTTTGGCAAAACTTAAGAAACCAGATATGGAATCTTTATCTCTTTAAAGCCCTACAATGGAATGTTTTGATGGTATTTAACAAAAAAATCTGCAAAGGAAAAAAGAGACTATCTTTTTGTGATGTGTTTTTGATATAATAGAAGGAATAGTAGGGGTCACATCTTGGACCCCAAAATAGTTTCAAAGCTATTTTTGAGTCTAACTTTTGATCTTTTTGGTGATCGGACCAAAATTTTTGTTGACATAGGGTAAAACTTGTGGTAAAATGTTTCCATAATGAGCAAAAGTGAAGGTAACATCCAAAATGCCCAAAAAGCATCTATGTAAAGAAAAGTCAAGAAAAAAATATCCTCCTACCCCTAAAAAAATCGTTTTTTGACTTTTAGGGCATCCTGGTCGTGGTATGTAGGGATTCTTTCAACCTTGAAATTCGCTATAATAGGTGTCTCATTTATCACTTTAGTTAATATATTCCTAATCTCCTCTCCTGAGAGGTCAACATCAGACCTTTTGGTATTATACATATCCTGTATGTGGCATTGAGAGGCGCTCAGGTTGCTCCTCAGCAGTGCCCTATCCTCCTCTCAAGGGAGAAGATGAGGATACATATCCTGGTGTGGTAAAAGCGATAAACCTCATAGATACTTTTTTGAAAATTCTCAAAATCGCAAGCGATATTTAGAAAGGAATTAGGGTCAGACCTTGACAGGCTGTTGACATATCTTTTCAGCGGTATAACGGGGGTGAATATTACACAACCTCTTGAGAATTAAGGACTTGGAGTGAATGCAATGCTGGTGCAAATTTTTATTTATAATCAATGTTTTGATAGATGAATGTGTGAATAAATCCATGTAAATTTAAGTGTAACCTCTCAAGTGCTTTATTTTAATAGAGTTATACATACATTAAAACTTCTTCCTCATCAAAGGGACTATACTTTTTCTTGTCAACAGCCTCTTGAATGTAGAAAGTAGTTCCTTTTACATTCAACATTCACGGTCTGACCCCAAAATAGTCCTAAGAAAGCGATAAAGATGCGATTAAGGATGGAAGCAGGTATAGGTCATCTAAAAGATTATCATCTGTTGCGTAGAGCACTTTATCGGAATAAAGAGATGATAAGGATTCAACAATTGATGTCAGTAAGTTCAGCAAATATTGAAAAACTTGTTCGGACAAAGAGTGATATGGAATTATAAGGTTCATTATTTCAAGTAAAGGCTATCGTTTTTCTCAATATAGGTGTGTTTTAAATGCTATAATTTTACCTCAGAGAGGAGAAAGATTTAAGATTTTAAAGATATTATTCATAAAACCCAGTTTTTAAGTTGTCGGACTTCTTATGTTAAAAATTAAAGTCAAAACCGATAAGAAAAAAAGGTAGATTTTATGTCAACAGCTTGTCGAATTGAGAAAATAGTTGACGAAGTCAAAGGTGTATGATATTATAAAAGTATTATGGCAAGACCAGGGAGAGTACAATATGAGGATGCAGTTTATCATGTTATGTCAAGGGAAGTTGCTCAAGGGAGGATATTTCTCATTGATGAGGATTGTCATCGATTTTTAGATTGTCTTGAGAAAACTTTTTAAAAAGAAAGTAGAAAATATTCTTAATTTTCTTTTCGAGGTCTGACCCCATATCCTTCTTATAGTAGTATGTAGCGAAGGTCGATCTATCCTTGCATGAAGTAAATTAAGTAAAAATTCAGAAGGCAGGAATAGGAAAAGCTACTATAATTTTTAACAAAAGGAGGTGATAAAAGATGAAAAAGGCGATATTAACAACACTGTTAGCAATAAGCTTTATGCTCACTATGACTGCAACTGCGATAAGTCATCGGGTGATCACTGCGTGGTTATGTGATTCTGATAATTATGTGTACGAATTAGGAGTAGAGATGCCAAGTCCGGGTGCAACCCTCCCTCATTTCGATCTCGCTGGTTATCGCTTTATAGGAACACCAACAGTAAATGTTGAACCGTACCCTGTTGATGGCGCTGCATTGTTAGACTACTGGAACTTTCTTCAAATAGGGTTGGAATGCCAATGTTTGTGGCTTCTAAACAACGAGCAGTTCATATTTACTGTCTACAATGTACGGGCAGTTCTCAGCTACGATTACGAGGACAACCAATGGAAAGGGACACTACATTGGCGCAATCCGGACAAGAATACGCAGGGAATAGCAACAAAGGCATGGTTACAATTTACACCACCACCACCACCAGGACCGCCTCTCACTCCTCGTGAGTGATTAAAGGAGGGGAGCAGAGGGGGTCAGGGGAGCAGAGGGGGTCAGACCTCGAATTGAGAAAATAGTTGACGGAAAGGAATTAGGGTCAGACCTTGAATGTAGAAAGTAGTTCCTTTTACATTCAACATTCACGGTCTGACCCCAAAATAGTCCTCAGAAGAATAGCACGCTGATGACGCTGATAATGCGGATATTCGCGGATATAAGATAGAAGACAGAAAAAAGAGAAAAAAATCAGCGAAAATCCGTCAAATCCGCGTCATCCGTGTTCTATTCTTACGGCTATTTTTATGAGAATCAACTTCTTTTCGGACATCTCACTTTCTACTTAAAAAAACTGTGAGGTAAAAAAAGAACTGTAAATTTTGGAGGTGTAAAAAAATGAAGAGATATGTAATATTATTAGTAATGGGATTAGTAATATCCTTTACTTATGTTCAGGCTAAGACAAATGAAAAAGCTGGGATGTGCGCTGCTCAGTTTTTAAAAATAGGTGCTGGGGCAAGACCGTCTGGTATGGGTGAGGCATTTTGTGCTGTATCCGATGATATTAATGCTGTTTACTGGAATCCAGCCGGCCTATACCAGATTAATCAAAAACAAGCAACCTTTATGCACAATGAATGGCTGTATGATATTAAATATGAGTTTTTAGCCTATTGTCAGCCGACAGACAGAGGGGTGAGTGCAGTTAGTCTGACTTATCTACGAATGGGTGATTTAGAAGGAAAAGATATGAATGATAACCCAATTGGGGATTTTTCTGCTTACGATTGTGCCTTGAATATCGCCTATTCATTAGCGGCAAATAAAAATACTTATTTGGGAATTACGGGAAAAGTTATCCAGCAAAAGATAGAAAATGAAAAGGCAAAGGCTCTTGCCATAGATATTGGTATTTTGCATTTAGAATCAGCAAAAGAGGGATTTAAAACCGCGGCTGTGGTGCAAAACTTAGGCTCAAAATTAAAATTCGTTCAACAGCCTGAAAATCTACCACTTACTTATAAAATGGGTATTTCTTATAAAAGGAATAAATTACTTTTAGCCACTGATATAACTAAACCAGAAGATAATAACACCAGAATAAATATTGGTGTAGAATATCTTTTTAATCCTACTTTAACCCTCCGGGCAGGCTACAATTCACAAAACGACCTGGATTCAGGTTGGACGGTTGGAGCCGGATTTAACTTAAAATCCTCACAATTTGACTATGCCTTTGTGCCTTACGGTGAATTAGATAATACACATAGATTTTCAGTGATTATAAAGTTTTAATATGTTGGTATCATAAGATGATTAATCAATCAACTACTAAATTTTATTGTCAGGAATGTGGCTATGAATCATTAAAATGGCTGGGGAAATGTCCTGGATGTGAAAAATGGAATACATTCGTAGAAGAAATTAAACTTCCTGCCTCAAAATATCCTTCTTTAGCCCCTTGCGAACCAAAATCTATTTCTGACATTGAAATATCAGAAGAAGAAAGATTATTAACTAAAATTAACGAATTTGACCGAGTTTTAGGTGGTGGAATAGTACCAGGAGCATTAATTTTAATTGGTGGTGACCCGGGAATTGGGAAATCAACATTACTCCTTCAATCGGCAAATGCGTTGAGTACCGAATATGGATTGTTATTGTATGTTTCTGGTGAAGAATCATTACAACAAATTAAATTAAGGGCAAATAGAATAAATGCTGATTCTAAAAATTTACATATTCTTACAGAATGTAACCTTGAATACATCATCAACAAGATAGAAGAGATAAAACCCAAGATAGTAATTATTGATTCTATTCAGACAATTTATAAATCAGAATTAGGGTCTTCACCTGGCAATATTGGTCAGGTACGCGAATGCACCACTTCATTAATGTATTTAGCCAAACAAAAACAAATTGCTATCTTTATCATTGGTCATGTAACCAAAGAAGGGGCAATTGCTGGACCAAGGGTATTAGAACATATAGTTGATACCGTGCTTTATTTTGAAGGGGCACAGTATAATACTTATCGAATTTTAAGGGCAGTAAAAAATCGTTTCGGGTCAACAAATGAGATTGGTGTATTTGAAATGCAAGAAAAAGGATTGGTTGAGGTAAATAGTCCCTCATCAGCATTTTTGTCTCAAAGACCAATAGGCGTTTCTGGTTCTGTAGTTACAGCCAGCATAGAAGGAACAAGACCTATTCTGGTTGAATTGCAATCTCTGGTCAGCCCGACTAACTTTGGTCTGGCAAAAAGGGAAACTCTGGGCGTAGATTACAATCGCACCGCACTCCTGTTAGCGGTTTTAGAAAAACGCATGGGATTACATCTTGGAATATACGATGTTTTTGTCAATGTGACAGGTGGAATGAAAATTGTAGAACCCGGCGCAGATTTAGGCATTGCCTGTGCTGTGGTCTCAAGCCTTAAAGATAAACCCATTGATTCCAAAATCGCCATTGTTGGCGAGGTAGGATTAGCCGGTGAGGTTAGAGGAATAAGTTATATTGAAAAAAGGATAGAAGAGGTAAGTAAACTGGGATTTGAACGCTTTATTTTACCAGAATATAACTTAGCAGGACTAAAATCTTATTCAATTGACTTAATAGGGGTCAAAAATCTAAAAGAGGCTTTAGAAAATGTCAAACTGAATCAATAAGCAGTGAACAGAAACTTACTGACCACTATTCACTGCTCACTATTTACCCTCTTCTCTATCTCTATCATTAATAAGCAGTTATGAAATAAGTAAAAAAAGTTTATTTTTTTCTTTTGACTTTTGAGATTAATTATGCTATAATAATTGCAAGGAAGGAAAAAATGATGTTTAATGTAGGTGATAGAATAGTATATCCTCTACATGGAGCAGGAATCGTAGAGTCAATTGAGCACCATGAGGTACTGGGAAAAAATCAAAGTTATTATGTTCTAAGATTATTAATGGATAAAATAAGAGTAATGGTGCCAACTTCATCAGTAGAAAAGGTGAAATTAAGAGGAATTATCTCTGGAGGTGAGGTATCAAAAGTAATAGAAATTTTAAGAAAAAAAGATGATGAAATAAATTATATTTCTGATTGGAAGGCACGATATGCAAATAATTTAGAAAAGATGAAAAGTGGTTGCATTTATAAAATAGCTGAAGTAGTAAAAAATCTTTCTTCACGCCATAAAAAACATGGATTATCATCTATAGAAAAAAGGCTTTTTGATAATGCTTTATCAATGATTGTTAGTGAAGTATCTTTTGCTAAGGATATTGATATTAAAGAATCAATTGCTATGATTGAGGAAATATTATAAATAATAATAAAATTTTGTAATTATCTTACAAAAATCTTTTTAAACAGAATTTTTAGGGGCGTAGGGGAAAAAATTATTTCTTCTACGCCTTTTTTTCATCAGGGTTTCACGAAATCTAAAGGAGGTAAAAAAATATAATGAGAAGGATTTTGTTTGTTCTTCTTTCCGTAGTAGTCGGATTCCTTATTGGTTATTTGAATAATCAATATTTAATGGGAATCTTAGTCGGATTAGGCTTCGGACTTACTATTATTGGAATAGAGGTATGTTTAGTTCGAGTTCAAGGAGTAAAGGTTGTTTTTGCTGGATTAGGGTTAATGTTGGGATTAATCATTGCCAATTTATTAGCCTTATCCTGTGTATATCTCCCTGAAATTCAAAGATTCTCGATGTATCTGTATTTGGCTCTATGTTTAATTTTTGGATATCTGGGAATGATAATTGCGGTAAAGAAAGAAGAGGATATATTAAAGGCATTTACCTTTACCAGGATTCAATCTGAAGCAAAAGAAAAAGAAAAAGTCTCTAATGCGGAACTAAAAATATTAGATACGAGTGTCATTATTGACGGAAGAATTGCTGATATATGCGAAACGGGTTTCATAGAAGGAATTTTAGTTATACCCCGCTTTGTTCTAAAGGAGTTACAAAAGATTGCCGATTCTTCTGATTCACTAAAAAGAAATCGCGGCAGAAGAGGATTGGATGTGCTCAATAAGATACAAAAAATGGTTAATATTCCAGTTAAGATAGACGAAACTGATTTCAATGACATTAGAGAAGTAGATAGTAAATTAGTGCGATTAGGAAAGTTATGCGGTGGAAAGGTATTTACTAATGACTTTAATCTAAATAAAGTTGCTGAATTAGAAGGGGTTCGAGTATTAAATATAAATGAATTAGCCGAATCATTGAAACCTGTAGTTCTTCCTGGCGAAGAGATGAATGTTCATATTATTAAAGAGGGTAAAGAATTTAGTCAAGGTGTGGGTTATTTAGATGACGGAACAATGGTTGTTGTCGATAATGGCCAGGATTTTATAGGACAAAAGGTAAGAGTAATCGTCAGTTCTGTCTTACAAACGACTGCGGGCAGAATGATATTTGCTAAATTAGAAGAGGGACGTATGTAAAAAATAGTTGACAGGGGTGACCGAGGATTACAGAGAAGCAAAATTCTTTGTAACTGTTCACCGCACAGACACAGTGCGGTAAATTACCACCTGAATGGTTACGAATATTTTTAAAAAATTCTCGGTCAGCCTCTTGACAAAAAGAAAGTAATTTTATATAATATAACAAATTTGTAAGCGTTCAGGTGGTGTAACAAAAGGAGATGTGGAGATTAAGGAGATAGGGAGATATTATTAAAAAAATTGAAATTAATAGAAACTAATAGAAATTTATGGAAATTTGTTGTTTTCCACAATCAATTTCTACCTATTTCTATAAATTTCAATCTATTTCTATTATCTTATCTCCATATCACTCTTATCTCCTTATCCCCTTTCGGACACTTTTGATATATAGCCTGAACGGTTACACAAATTTAAGAAGGGAGTGATGAAAAATGTGGGTAGAAAAAGCACAGGTGTCAGTTATTCTTTTTACGCAATTTCAACGAATAGAAGCATATATGTATACTTATAAGGATGCCAGGATATTGGATGAGTTAAACGCGGGAGCGAAAGATTATATCGCCCTTACAAATGTCAAAGTATTTTCTATTGAGGGGAAAAAACCAATGTATGAAGTAGATTTTATGGCAATTAACAAAAAACATATTATAAATTTAATGCCTCAAGGCGAATTTAGCGAAAAAGAGTTATTTTAACTTCCGTTGTTTAACGATTTCGTAGCAAAAGATAGCACAACTAAGAGACACATTGAATGAAAGTTTAGCCCCTTCCATTGGAATACGCACCTTTATATCGAGATGTTTTTGTATTCCAGGACGGATTCCTTTTCCCTCAGAGCCTAAAACAAACCCTAAGGGAAACAGTAAGGGGATTTTGGTTATATCACAAGCATCATCACTGACCTGGGCGCCAATAATCCAATATCCGCATTCCTTTGCCAGAACTATTGCTTTGGGAAGATTAGATACTAATGAGATTAATATATAATTTTCGCCTCCAGAGGCTACATGTAGAACCGTTTCATTGACTTCACACGCCTCAAATTGAGGAATAATAATCGCAAATCTCCCAAAACAAGCGGCGGTGCGGATAATCGCACCTAAGTTCTGCGGGTCATATATCCTGTCTAAAAATATAAGTGTCAATTGGTTAGCGGTTGAATAACTCAACAAATCCTCAAAAGAAGTATAAGCATACTTATCTACTCTGGCAATTATACCTTGAGTATTTGTCTGGGGTTTAATTTTAATCAATTCATCTGAAGATAAACGCTCTAAAGAAATATTATTTGCTATTATTAATTTCTCGATATGTGGTTCATTAAAATTATCTTGCAAAAATACCTTTTTTATACTTTCAGGCTTTGTTTTTAGTCTTTCTAAAACAGAATTTTTACCATACAAAAGCATTAAATTCTCCTGAAAATAGGAAGTAGAGAGTAGAAAGTAGAGAGTAGAAAGTAAAGAAAACACCACTCCTCACGCTTATCTCCCTATCTCCCACCTTCTATCTCCTATCTACTATTTTCATCTTCATTTGTGAACTAACGGTTCATGACCGTTTCCCCTGAAAATAGCGAATTAGTGAATTAGAGATTAGCGAATTAGTATAGTATCCACAGACTCGTATCCTCTGGTGTAGAACAGATATTCCCCCTTAATAAAGGGGGTTAGGGGGTTGTCCTTCTCCCATTTTCATTGCCCTTTGTGAGCCTTGGCTCATGTCCGTTTCTCCTGAAAAATAATGTTAAAATAGCACACGGATAACGCGGATTTAACGGATTTTCGCTGATTTTTTTCTCTTTTTTTCTGTCTTCTATCTTATATCCGCGAATATCCGCATCATCAGCGTCATCAGCGTGCTATTATTTTTCATCGTCATTTGTGTCCATCCCTGTGGGCATGAGCGTTTCTCCTCGTCCTCGAGGTATATTTTATCCTATATTTAGAGAATTGTCAAGAAATTAAATTCCAGTTCTGAAGAGTAGACTTTCAGTGTCTGACTCCTGATATCTCAGGATTGAATACTTACACAATAGGGCTTCACGAAATTATAAAATAAGTAATCGGTTAAATGGTAACTGGTAACTGGTGAATGGTAACTGGTAATTGGTGAATGGTAATTAGTTACCAATTACCAGTTACCAATTACCAAAACAAAGGAGGTTAAATATTATGGAGTATTCAGTAAGCCCAAATGGGGAAAAGTTTTTGCTTCCAACACAGGATGATTATCTGGCTGAATATAAACGGTTAGATGAAATTGTAGGTAAAAAACGAGCGGAAGGCTATGAAATTGTTGTTGTTGTTGGAATTGGTTTTGTTGGTGCGGTTATGGCGGCAATCATTGCTGATAGTGTCGATAAAAAAACAAAAAAACCACAAAAATTTGTTATTGGCATGCAAAGACCTTCACCTCGCTCATACTGGAAAATCCCTTATCTTAACCGAGGCATTTCACCCGTCAAAGCAGAAGACCCGGAAGTAGAACCAATGATTTTGCGATGTGTTCGGGATAAAGAAACATTAATTGCTACCTTTACTGGCTATGCGTTTAGTTTAGCTGATGTAATCGTGGTCGATGTCCAATGTGACTATATGAAAGAATCTCTGGGTGATATTTCAACTGGAAATACAGATATGGCCGCATTAGAAAAGTCGCTAAGAGTAATTGGCGAAAAAATGCCAGCTGATGCCCTGGTTTTGATAGAAACAACCGTGGCTCCAGGCACAACTGAGTTTGTTGCGTATCCAATATTAAAAGAGGAATTCAAAAAGCGGAATATTGAAACAGAACCTTTATTGGCTCATTCATTTGAGCGGGTGATGCCAGGTCGTAATTACATTAGCTCAATCCGTGATTTCTGGCGAGTTTGTAGCAGTGTAAATCAAGAAAGCAAAAGGCGGGTAGTTAAATTTTTAAATGAGGTGCTAAATACCGATGAATATCCTTTAACTGTTCTGGATAGACCACTCGAATCAGAAACAACAAAAATCATTGAAAATAGTTACCGGGCAACTATCTTAGCCTTTTTGGATGAATGGAGCTTATTTGCCGAACGAAATGGTGTTGACCTGACCAAGGTTATTGAGGCAATCAAAATCCGCCCTACACATAATAATATCGTCTTTCCAGGACCTGGTATTGGTGGTTATTGTTTGCCAAAAGATGGGGCTTTAGGTGTTTGGGCATATAAAAATATCCTTAATTTTAAAGATGATATTTTCAAGATAACACCATTATCTATTAATATTAATGATACAAGGGCATTACATGTGGCAGAATTGATGGAAATGGCATTGGAAAAAATGGGCAAAAAGATTAGTAACTCAAAAATCCTTCTATTGGGTGCGGCATATCGTGAAGATGTAGGCGATACACGATATAGTGGTTCAGAGGTTATTGTCCGAAAACTCACAGAGATGGGTGCTAAAATCTCGGTTCATGACCCTTATCTCCAACATTGGTGGGAATTTGAAAAACAAGATACTTATCCTGCTCCAGGTCATTCATTAGCTCGATTTTTCAAATATCAGGATAATCTTCAAAACCTCAAAATCCAGGATGACTTAGACTCAAGTCTTAAAGATGTTGACGGCGTTATATTCGCCGTTAAACATAAACACTACCTTGATATTAATCCTGAAAATTTAGTAAAGTTGGTGGGTAAATCCGTAGCAATCGTTGATTGTTTTGGCATTTTATCCGATGTAAAAATCAAGCAGTACTTGAAATTAGGTTGTGCCGTAAAAGGTCTGGGAAGAGGACATATTGAACGACTTGAAAAGGAAACTGCAAATTTAGGTTAAATGGAAGAACAAATTGCTACTCACCTGGCCTGGGAGATAGAAGCATTAGGTGATGATGCTATCCCGGGACAATTATTAGCCGTAAAAAAACCACCTGCCCTCGGTAAACCAGGATTAACGGTTACCGGCGAAAAATTATTACCTCAGCTGGGAGAGGATATTCCTGTTATTTTAGGAATGAATGTTTATGCCTCTGAAGATGGGTTGCGGATTTACTCCGCCTCTTTTGGAAAAATCAGGTGGCAGGGAAACCGTGTAGATGTCCAAAGAGTGATTCAAATAACTAAAGATGTAGAGGAGAATATTGACTTTGATGGCGAGGTGAAAGTTTCAGGCAGTGTGCAGGGGAAATTTAAAATACACGCTACCGCCGATGTTACTATCGCAGGCTCAGTAGCAGATGCTGAAATAGATTCAGGTGGAACCGTAGAAATAAAACAAGAACTTAGAAATGCAACTATAATTGCACAAGAGAATATTAAATCTTGCTCGGCTAAAGAATCATCATTAGAGGCAAAAGGCTATATTTTAATAGAAGGGGCATTACTTGGGTGTAAAGTAAATGGAGAAAGGGTAATTTGTTCCGGGAGAAAAGGAATAATTGCCGGCGGCGTTGTTTGTGCCAAAAAAGAAATAAACGCTATGACCATTGGCAGTGAACGCACCTCTATACAAACCGAAGTAAAGATACAGCAAGGCGGAAATATCTCAATCCACGGAATACTTTATCCCAAAGTAAAAATGATATTGGGAAGAAGAACAATGATTCCCAAACGGAAATTGAAACGCCTGACGATTAAAGCAGAACTATCCGGAATGACAACCACTGAATATCAAGAACCTAAAATCGAGTTTACCCCCTCTGCCTCTCAACAAGATACTCATAAACAAAAGGTTAAACATCCTCAATTCTCACCATCAGTAATCGTGCAGGCGGCATCTTTAGAAGAAGGAAAAAGAAAAGGTGCTGAATTATTAGGTTTGCCGGCTGAAGGGTTAGATGGAGAAATAATTTCTAATGAATATTCTAACCGACCTATATTGCGAATATTTCCTCAAGGTGCCTCTGAACATTGGAAAAAAGAATGGAATGAGATAAATGATATAGATGGTCCTCCAGTAGATGGGTGTTTTAAATTCGAAAACCGCGAAGATGGTTTATATCTCCACATTACTTCTTCAAGTGGCTCAGGGAAAAAGGTGAGCCCGGAAAATATTATCCTTGCCGCACAACAACAAGGTTTTATTGGAATTGATTCTTCTAAAATAATAGCTGCCTGTAAGACAAATGTTCCTACAACCGTTAAAATTGGTATTATGCAACTTACTCAAGAAATAGGTGGAAAAGTTAAAATTGATATATCAGAAGATAAACTTAAGGCTTATTTTACGATAATTCCTCCCCAAAAGGGTAATTTAATGCTTGGTCCAGAAGATGTCCTCTCTGCCTTAAAACGAAAAGGTGTTATGGTTGGAATTAAAGAAGATGTTATTGTTGCCGCTTTTAAAGATAAACAATTTGAAAAACCTATCCTTGTTGCAGAGGCTATTTTACCACCTATGTCTCAAAAGGCTCAAATTACATATCGAATTGGGTCAGCTAAATAAAAAGCTGTAACTGTTCAGGTGGTAATTTACCGCAGAGACGCAGAGAAACAGAGAGGAAAATATCTTTTTTTCGTGTTTTTTCGCGTTTTTCGGTGTTTAAAAAGG
This sequence comes from bacterium, assembly GCA_040755795.1. Taxonomy (NCBI): domain Bacteria; species bacterium. Next base: position 15,385 of record JBFLXS010000056.1, read on the forward strand.
CTTAAAAACAGTTAGTCAAAAGGTAACTATTCACCACGAAGAGCACGAAGGACACGAAATGGAATTTAATGTCTTGTAATTTTCGGTAGTGTCTGACAATAACTACAATTTTTTGTAACCGTTCAGGTGGTAATTCACCGCAGAGACGCAGAGGAACAGAGAAGACATGGAAATAAATCAGATAACAGAAAAGATTATTGATGCAATCATTGTCCTACATAGGACATCAAAACCAAATTTGTTAATCAATCATGATAT
>JBFLXS010000057.1 GCA_040755795.1 bacterium
ATAAAATTCGACCCTTTCAGGGTCGAGTAGTGCTCACGAGTCTTTTTCCGTAGATTATATCTACGGTTATGTGAAATTTAACACTTTCAGTGTTAAAAGGAAAAAAATGGAAGCTGAATAGTTACAAGAATAACAACTAATGTGAGGTATGAAAATCAGACCTGCCACACATTCCCTTTATATGACCATTAGTTATGTTACCATAGACTTTCAAACATGTTTGTGTCATAAATTTCTACGATGAGGATTAGTAAGCGTTCAGCCACAGAGACACAGAGTTCACAGAAAGTTAAGGAAATTAACCACAAATGCACAGGAATTAACCTTTGACATCCCATAAATGTAGTGTGAATCTTTAGGTTCGCCTTTTGGCTTGCCAGAAGCGAGGCTAAAGTCTCGTACTACAAATTTTTTCCACCTGTGCAATTAGACTAATTCATCGCAGAGACGCAAAGGAAAAATAAATGTAAAATGTAAAATAGGAAATGAAAAATGGGAAATTTTAGTACTTCGCAAGACTCATTACCTTTCAGTTATACATTTTCATTGGACATTTCTCATTGGACATTATCCATTTTACATTTAACCGCACAGGTGGAATTTTTCCCTAAGCCTTACCTATGTCAGTGACAGTCTATTCTTTCAACTCTTCCAGCAGAAGTATAGGTAGGTCTCCCAAGCTTTCATTCTTCTGCAATTTCTGCCCGCTTTAGTCTGATGTCTGATGTCTATAGTCTACTGTCTGAATTACAGTTTCCCGAACGCCTTTAATAAAGTTTTTCTTGACTTATTGTCCATCTCAATGTAATATGTAACTTATGGAATTAACTGTCCTTAAAGATGAGGAGAATCAGAGATTAGATGTTTATTTGACTAAAAAATCAGGTTTATCCCGGGTAAGAATCCAAGATTTGATTAAATCTAACCAGGTAACTTTAAATGATAACACCGGCGTAAAACCACATTATAAAATAAAACCAGGAGACAGAATAATAATTAATTTACCTCAACCTGAAGATTTCAATATCCCGGCAGAAGATATTCCTTTAGAGATTTTATATGAGGATGATGATATTATCGTCATCAACAAACCTGCCGGCATTATAGTTCATCCTACCCATAAAATAAAATCCGGCACATTAATCAATGCCTTACTATTTCATACTAAAGGCAGACTTTCTTCAATTGGTGCTCCTTTTCGACCAGGGATAGTTCACCGTCTGGATAAGGACACATCAGGAATAATAGTTATCGCCAAAAGCGATAAAGCCTATTGGTCATTAGCCCGACAATTCAGCGCTCATACGATTAATCGGTCTTATTTCGCCCTTGTGTATGGAATTGTAAAACAGGATGAAGGCGAGATAAATCTTCCCATTGGAAGGGAATGGGATGGTGGTGTGGGAATGAAGGTAAAAGGGAGATTAGCCAAAAATGCCATTACTTATTTTAAGGTAAAAGAGCGATTTTCTGCAGGTTATTCACTTTTAGAGGTGAAATTAGGCACAGGTAGAACACATCAAATTCGAGTTCACTTGAGTTACCTTGGATATCAGGTTGTCGGGGATAAAAGATATGGCAAGAGAAGAGAAGTCTCACTCAAAAGGCAAGCACTACATTCCTTTCTGCTTGGATTTTACCACCCAATTACCAATATATATTTAGAGTTCTCCTCTCGCCTTCCAGAAGACATAAGTGAATTTATCAAGGAATTAAAGCAAAGGCAAATTCAACATTGAATTAACGGTATTTAATATTTGTTTTGGGCTAAAGGGTTTAGTAATTACAGTGAATGGACCAAGTTCTTTTAATTCCTCGTTTTCTTCACCTAATGCGGTTAGAAAGATTACTGGCACTTTTTCTGTTTTTGGATTTTTCTTTAATTCCTGATATACGGACAAACCATCTAATTTAGGCATCATAATATCCGTAATAACTAAATCTGGCGTTTCCTCAAATGCTTTCTGTAGTCCTTCTCTTCCATCATTTGCCGTCCTGACCTCAAAACCGCCCTGGCTTAATTTCAAGTTGATAACTCGAAGAATAACACAATCATCATCAATTACTAAAATTCTTTTTTTTGCCATTATAATTCATTACCCTCCTATCTTTGGTAATTGGTAACTGGTGATTGGTAACTAAATCACCGGTTACCAATTGCTTGTTTTTAATTCCGTGAAGTCTTATGGTTTATATGATTAACCCAAATATATAGGGATTTTTTCGTTTCTTAATAAATAATACTCAAAATTTACTTATTTGTCAAGAAAAATCTCACTAATTATGTAATGGGTCATCACTTTCTTCTTGACTTTTGGAAAAATTGTGGTATACTTAAAAACAGACAGTAGAAAACTTACCATTCACCAATTACCAGTTACCAATTACCAATTACCAAACTTATTACCAATTACCAATTACCAAACTTAAGGAGGTTGGAGAAAATGAAGGTTTATGAAGGAAAATTAGAGGCAAAAGGATTAAAGATAGGAGTAATTGTCTCCCGATTTAACGAGTTTATTACATCTAAATTAGTTGATGGCTGTTTAGATGCCTTAGTTCGACATGGGGCAAAAGAAGATGATATTGAAATTGTTAAAGTCCCGGGTTCTTTTGAAATCCCGTATATCGCAAAAAAAATGGCAGATATGAAGAAATATGATGCTATTATCTGCCTGGGAGTTGTCATTCGAGGGGAAACGCCACATTTTAATTATATTTGTAATGAAGTCGCTAAAGGGATTGCGAATGTTTCGTTAGAAAGTGGTATCCCTGTCATTTTTGGAGTTATCACTTCAGATACAATCGAACAGGCGATTGAACGCGCTGGAACCAAAAGTGGTAACAAGGGATTTGATGCGGCATTATCAGCCATTGAAATGGCTAATCTATATAAAAGTGTTTAAATGAAAAGGAAAAGATCAAAGGCAAGAGAATTAGCCCTTCAAGTACTCTTTGCGATTGAAGCATCTCAATCTGAGCCAGATGAGGTCATTTCTATATTCTGGCAAGAGCAGAGGGATGTATTACCTGAAATTAAAGAGTTTGCTGATTCTTTAATTAGAGGGGTATTAAAAAGGTTATTCGAGGTTGACAACCTTATTAGTTCCCATGCGGATAATTGGGAATTTTCCAGAATAGCTATTGTTGACCGCAATATTATGCGAATAGCTACCCTTGAATTAATGGCAATGAAAGATATTCCTGGAGCCGTTGTGATTAATGAAGCCGTAGAATTGGCTAAAACTTATAGCACTCAGGACTCGTCAAAGTTTGTCAATGGTATTTTAGATAAAATAAAGGAGGATATTAATCGTGTCAGGGTATAAATCAGGATTAATAGCCCTTCTCTTATTAATGGGATGCACAACGACATCTTCCCAGATAAAAAAAGAATCTATCCTCCAACACAACATAGCGGTTAAATATATCAGATTAGACCTCTGGCAAGATGCTAAACTCCATCTTTTAAAGGCATTAGAATTAGCACCTCAAGAGGCATCAATATATAATAGTTTAGGGGTTGTCTATGAATATTTCAATCTAAATGATAAGGCAAAAGAGGCTTATCAAAAGGCAGTCAGTTTGGCTCCAGATATATCTGTGTATCAAAAGAATCTTAACTCATTTGAGAGAGAATGTCTTAATTCAACACAAACAACTACTTCAGAAAAAGAGACTCCATCGCATATAAAGATTTCTACGGTAAAAATTCCCATTAAAAGAATTCTGGAGTCCAAAATAAAGATTGATAAGATAAATCGAGTTGCCCTCTTTTCCTTTTCAAAAAATGAAGATGATAAAAATGCAATAAAAATTAGCCAGATGTTATCGCAGGTATTCAAGATGAATGTCCTTGAAGAAAACCCTTTTTATATCCTGGAAGATTATGAGATAAAAGATTTAATGCAAGAGGAACCCATTAGCCAGCAGGACTTAGAAAACTCATCAAAAAGAATGCTTTTATACAAAATCTTATCTATTGATGGATTATTTGTCGTTAAAATTAATGAATTTAAGGACCGTAGATATAAAAAATCGGAACTTAAAAATTATTATTCTGAAGAAAAAAAGGAATTTATATATTATTATCAACCTTATATTGAAAGGAATATTGATATTAATATGTCTATATCATTTTTTGAAGCAACCACAGATAGACTTTTGTGGGATAAGGAATATAAAGATAACCTATCTAATACTTATATAGGAGATGATGAAGAAAATATCCGACTATTTGATAAACAGCTATTTAAGGACTTTATAAATAAGTGTGTTGAGGATTTCATAATTGATATTAGCCCTCAAGAAAAGGTTTATGAACGAATATTGGTCATAGAAAATCAAAAATGATAAGTATAGGACTCACAGTCAGTAAAGATAAAATTAATATTGCTCAGGTAAAAGGAACTTATCGAAAATTAAGTTCAATTAAAACTCAAGAGATACCAACAGGTATTGGAGAAGGAGAAGTTGCTTTATATATAAAGCGATTCTTCAAGAAGAATAATATTAAAACAAAATATATCTGTTTGGGGCTTCCGAGAAGACAGATTTTAGTAAATATCATTGAATTACCCCCGATAAAAAAAGATTTAATCAGTCAGGCTCTAAAATATGAAGTTGAAGAACATATTCCATATCCTATTGAAGAGGTATATTACGATTATCAGATTATAGGACAATTTGAGAAGAAAACTAATATTCTGTTAGTGGCGGTTAGAAAAGAAGTAGTTGACCCTTACTTACAACTTTTATCTCAAATCGAACTTAAGCCACTTTTTGTCGATGTAGATTCTTTTAGCATAATTAACCTGTGCCTTGAACTATTTTCTAATGAATTTAAACACAACACTACTTTGCTAATAAGTAGTGAAACTGATTGTAGTGAAATAAGTCTTTTAAAAAACGAGAAACTGGAGTTCACCAAAAGTCTTCCTTTCTTAACAGATGACACAGTTTTTTTAGAAGAGATAAAGAAAATTATTGATTACTTTCAAACCTCATCAGAGGGATTCAAAATTGATAAGATAATTCTCACTAAAGGAATATCAAATGGTATAGCCCAAAATTTAAAACAAGAATTAGGTATTTCAACAATAGTTATTGACCCACTTGCGTCTTTGACCTCAGAGGGAGGAGATTTATCTACAATTAGCTCGGCATGGCGAGGGATAAAAGAGGGGAAATTAAGCATTGACCTATCCCCAATGAAGGAGATTAGAGCAAAAGAACTACGAAAAACCAATTATATAAAGACAGGAATTTTAGTCACTCTAATCTTTATTTTATTAAATGGTATTTTTCATTTGAATCTGATAAGTAGAGAGGGGAAATTAGAAACCATAGATGGAATTATCTCAAAAAATCAATCTCTCCTGAGTGAAATAGTGGAGATTCAAGAAGAATTTCAATTATTTCAGGGTGCAAAGGAAGATAAAATAGAATACCTGGATTTACTCCTTGAATTGTCCAATATTTTACCTTCTAATGCCTGGATAAAGAATGTTACCTTTGAAAAAGACCAATTAAAGGAATTAAGCGGAACGACATTGGGTTCGGCATCTGTATTATTACCTATTTTAGAGGCATCACCTTATCTGAAAAATGTAGAATTTACCGGCAGTATTGTTAAACACAGGCTTGAAAATCAGGAGCTCGAAGAATTCAGTCTTAAAGCAAATCTGGTAAGTGGTAAAGAATAAGGAGTTACCAATTTATGGCTTCACGAAATTAAAGCAAGTAACTGGTGAAGGGTAACTACTTACCATTCACCAGTTACCAATTACCAAAAATAAGGAGGCAAAAATTATGGTGAAAAAGATAGATAAATTAGTTCGGGTTACCTTTCTAATACGACTAATCGTCAGTATCTTCATCATTTTGGTCATTCAATTACCTCATGTAGAGGAGATTAACCAAAATGTAGTTTATATCATTGTGGGAATAGGGCTTTTTCTTAGCCTGATATACGAGTTATTGTTGAGGAATAAAGAAGATTTCCCTTATCTAATACATATTATCGCCGGATTAGATGTGGGATTAATTGGGTTTCTTGTAAATTTCACAGGTGGGATTCAAAGTAATTTCTACTTGTTGTATCTTATGCCTTTAATTTTAGCCTCACTTGCTCTTGATACCCAATCTTGTGTCTTTTTCGGTATATTAGTAAGTACCGCCTATCTTTTTAATATACTTTTTGATATAGAAAATATTGATGTGCGAACCTATCAATATTTATTTGCAACAAGACTACCATTATTCTGGGCAATAGCTATTTTGGGCTCTATTTTATCTCGTTACACAAAGAAATTAGCCGAACAAAGCGTTGAAAAAGACAAAATAGTTGACAAACTTCGTGAAGAAATGAATAAAATGTCAGTATTTTATGGAACGACAAGTAAATTATTCTCTTCTTTGATAGATCTGGAAAATATCATGCGATTTGTTGTTGAACGATTTCCTATCATTGCTAATATGGAGCGCTGTACGGTTATGCTTATTGATGAGCATAGTGGCGATTTACTCGGTCGCACCTCTAACCGCATACCTGTTGGAGAACTAAAATGGTTTATGATAAAAAAAGAAGAGCCATTATATGATTGGCTCGTGAGAGACAATAAGCCGGTGATGATTACAGACCCTAACCCAAGTAAGTTTAGAGGACCGGCTGAGGATTTTGCTGAACGATATAAAATTAAAACAATGATTACTCTACCCTTGATGGGTAATGAAAAATGCTTTGGAGCGATTCATATCGATAATGTAGTTGATGACTCACCAATTTATATTACTGATGAAGGATTAAACGAACTACAAAAACTTGTTAAATTGGTCGCCATAGCCATTGAAAATGTTAAATCTCATAAAGTTGCCGCAGAACAGAGGGAATTAATGAAAAAAGACGAAGAAGCCCTGCGAGAAAAGATGATGCAATTATCAACCTTATTTGATTTTAGTTCTGAGTTAGCCATATCCCATAAATTAGAAGATGTCTTATTGGCAATTGAAAAGAAAATGCTCTGTAACTTTGTTGGAGCAAAAAGTTACAGACTCATACTCATAGATAAGGAAAAAGGAGATGGGTTAAAAACACTTATCTTCAACAACTGTGATGAGACAATTGAAGACAGAGATAAGGAAATCCTCAATGAGGTCATAAAAAGTGGTGACTCTTTCATGGCAATGGATATTCATAAAGAAGAGATTACTAATAGTGAAGGGACTAACATACTTCTTTGTGTCCCGTTAAAAAAACAAAATGAAACAATTGCGTTACTTGAGATAAAAAAATTAGAGCAAGGTATAACTATAAATCTAACTAAATATGTTATCCTTCTGATTGCGGCTAATGTGATGGCTATCTCTATTTCTAATGCCCAGTTGTATGAGAAAATCTCTTATTTGTCAATAATCGATGGTTTGACCAATCTCTATAATTACAGTTATTTCCAGGACCGCATCAGTGAGGAGATTTTGCGAGCACAAAGGCATAGTCTCCCACTTTCGTTATTAATGCTTGATATTGACCACTTTAAATCTATGAATACTATCTATGGGCATCAGGTTGGAAATCGAATACTGGTTGAGATTTCCAATATTGTCAAAACAGATGCACGAAAAATAGATATAGCCGTCCGCTATGGCGGCGATGAAATTATTCTGATATTGACTAATACAGATAAAGAAAAGGCAGAGATGGTCGCAAAACGATTGTGTAACCTTATCAGTTCGCATAAGTTTCCTATTGGCAGTGCCGCTTTACCTGTAACGGTAAGTATTGGCGTCATTACCTGCCCGGAGGATGGAACTAAAGAGGATGAATTAATTGTTAAAATAGAAAATATAATGCAAAAGGCAAAAAAGCAAGGAGGAAATCAGGTTCAAGTCTACAAAGAAGTAGCCTGAATATTCAGAGGACAGAAGACCGAAGTCAGATATTAAGGGGATACCTTTAAAAACTGACATCTAATGTCGTGTTGAACAAATAACGCACGGAATTTAATTCTGGTAACTGGTGATTGGTAACTGGTAATTAAATACCGTTTGGCTGAGCTGGAGTTTCGTTAATTTAAGGAGCCATTGAGTCTATCTGAATCCTTATCAATCTGTTTATTTTGCTCAAAGATGGCAAAATTAGGCTCAAAAGCCTGATGATTTTTTTGCAACTTATCCTTTGAAGTTGAGTTGATAAAAAATGCTTTACCTATTTTCTTCCCTTTGTGCCCTTTGCGTTACTACTTTGTGCCCTTTGCGATTTATCCTTTTTTAATCGCAAAGAACGCAAAGAAATCGACCGCAAAGAACGCAAAGATTAAAGGAGAAAGGAATCATAGAAAATTCACGAAACTCCAGAGAAAGGGGATAAGGAGATAAGGGCGATATGGAGATAAGATAATAGAAATAGATTGAAATTTATAGAATTCGAAGAATGTTGCGAAGCAAAAATAGGTAGAAATTGATTGTGGAAAACAACAAATTTCTATAAATTTCTATTAGTTTCTACTAATTTCAATTTTTTTAATAATATCTCCCTATCTTCTTAATCTCCACATCTCCTTTTGTTACACCACCTGAACGCTTACAAAATTTATAACATTGCTGGAGAAGAGGTGTTTGAGAAAGAGGAGATTACTGATGGCTGGGACTGGGGTTGTATCAACAAAGATAACAAAAGGGTCTCATCCGGGATTTACATTTATATTTTATCGGATGGCAAGACGACAAAGACAGGTAAATTAGGGATAATAAAATAAGGGGTCCCGTTCTAAATTATGGGCAAGAAAAAGAAACAACTAACTCAAAAACAAAAAAGTAAGCATTCTTCTTTTTCTAAAATGTTAGAATTTATTATAGCCAAAGATGAACCGATTGTTTCAAACCTATTTAGTTTTATAGATTATCTATGCGGCATTTTAGTTTTTTTAATTGTTTTTGGAATCTATCTTCATACCTTAACCCCATCTATTGCCTTACATGATGCCGGGGATATGGTAACTGCGGCGTATGTATTGGGTATCCCTCATCCTACGGGGTATCCTCTTTATTGCCTGCTGGGTAAGTTCTGGATAACTATTCTACCGATTGGCAATATCGCTTACCGAATGAATATGCTTTCGGCATTATGTGCCTCGCTGGCTTGCCTGATGGTATATTTTACCATTCTAAAGTTAGCCACAAACAGTCCACAGAGGATAAAAAATGATTTCTTTAGTTTTAAATTTATAGCCGCGTCAGTAGGAGCATTTATGCTTGCCTTTGCCGTTACCTTCTGGGAACAGGCATTAATTGCCGAAAAATATACCCTTAATGCCTTATTTGCCACTCTACTAATCTTTATCCTGCTGAAATGGTATGAATCACTTAATTCGCCAGATACACACAAGCCGCAATTCTATCTTTACCTTTTCTCTTTTACCCTGGGTCTATCTTTCACTCACCATATGCAATCTATATTTCTGATTCCACCGGCTATTTATCTTATTGCCGTAATTACCTATCAGATGAAGAAAGAAAAGACCCGAAAAATACTTACCCCTTATCACTTATTTAAGATGTTTATTTGCTTTTTCTTACCGTTATTATTATGGCTATATCTACCCATTCGTGCTTCTACCAATCCTATCCATAATTGGGGTGACCCTCAAACCGTAGATAGATTTATAGAGCATATCCGTGGCGGACAATATGGCTATTATTTTTCATCCTCAATTAAAGAACTCGCCATTAGAATATTTACTCATCTTACCAGGTTTTTTCCACATCAATGGACGCTTTATCTGGTTTGGGTTGGAATAGTAGGGATGATAGGACTTTTTAAGCAAAGGCAGAGGATGTTTATTTTCCTGACATTATTAGTCTTAACCGATATACTTCATTCTATCCGATACACCATCATTAACATAGAAGATTACTACATCCCGTCATTTGCTGTCTTTGGAGTTTTTACTGGATATGGTTTGTGGAACATAATGAGGTATTTAAAAAAATATTTATCCCCCTACCCTTTACTCCTTTTAGGACTCCTGCCCCTTATCCCATATAATCTGCACTTATTTCAAAGCGATAAAAGCCAACACTTTTTTGCTTATGATTACAAAACTAATATCCTCAACCAGCTGAAGCCTGATGCCATACTTTTTAGTGAAGATGACAATATTGGTTTTACCTTATGGTATCTTTGCTATTGTGAGAAAGAGCGACCGGATATTGATTTACTTGACACGGTCTTTATCCAATATAAATGGTATGCTAATCGAATAAAACCTTTGCATTCTGATTATCCAGAGCAGTTACCTCAAGCCCTCTCTGGTGAGATAATCACGCGAATTAAATTAAATAATATTATTCATAATAACATTAACTCAAGACCAATTTATGTCTTTTCGGACGCGTGGGTAGATAAAAAATATGGGCTTGTTCCAGAAGGGATGTGTTGGCGGGTAGTAGGACACAAGGTAGATAATAAAGAGATGTTCGATGAACTTGAAAAAAATAAGATAGAGTTTAAGATTAGAGGACTAAATAAATCTATTTACAAAGGCTGGCGAGAAGAGGCAATTATAAATAACTATGCTAATTCATATTCTACCTATGGAGGAATTTATGGAAATATGGGATTCTACGACAAGGCAATTATTGAGTTACAAAAGGCGCTTAAATTAAACCCTGAGTCTGCAAATGCACATTATAATCTTGAGATAGCTTATAAGAGGTTAAAGGGAGTCAGCCCTTGAATAGGGAATTTAGTCGTAAATTACATATTCAAGGGTTGCTCCCATTTTTTTTATTGACATCAGAGGAAGAAGGTATTATAATTCATAATTATGCAGATTCTTGAGTTTTATATCTTACGGACATTCTGGAAACCCTTTGTGACGAGCCTTTTCTTCTTTAGTGGATTAATTATCATTACCCGCTTTTTTACCCAGTCAACGTTATTGATAGAAACGCAACTCTCTCCTTTAATCTTTACTGAGTATTTCCTCTGTCAAATACCTTTTGCTCTGGTGTTAGTCAGTCCGGTTGCGGTATTATTAGCCTGCCTGTTTTCCCTGGGGAGTCTTGCCCATCATAACGAAATTATGGCAATGAAATCATCTGGCGTCCATTCATACCGTATTATTTTACCTATTTTGTTATCTGCATTGTTCATTAGTTTCTTAATTACAGGTTTTAATAATTCTATTGTTCCAAAGGCTAACCAGAGGGTAAGTAAAATAAAATCACAAAAAATATATCGTGAAAATATCTCTTTCATCGTTGAAAATCTTTCTTTTAGAAATGATAAAGGCTGGTTTCTGACGATTAAATCGTTTGATAAAGAAAAAGGGAAAATGGAGGGGATAGAAATTAAAGCCCTGAATGATGAAGGCCACCTTTCTTTACGAATAGATGCTAAAGAGGCACGGTGGGTAAATGGTATCTGGCGGCTTGAAAAAGGAATTTTGCGAGGGTTTAATCAACAGGGATTGGTTATCAAGGAAGAGAAGTTTGAAGAGCAAATGCTACAGATGTGGTCTCCAAAAGAAATCTGGTTAATTAGTCAGGCAGAAAAGAAACAAACTAATGATATGAGTATCAAAGAATTAGTCGCATATATCGAACTACTCAAGGAAAGTGGTTGTAAATTTAATGATAAGTTAGTTGACCTGCACCTGAAGATTTCTTTCCCTTTTGCTAACCTGATTATGGCATTAATTGGGACAAGTTTATCTTTACAAAAACCCAAAGGCAAAATAGTGGCAAGTTTTGGCTTGAGTATTTTTATCAGTTTCCTTTACTGGGAGGCAATAGGTATTGCTCGGGCTTTAGGTATGGCTGAAAATTTACCACCAGCCTTTTCTGCCTGGATTGCCAATATCATTTTTGGAATAATCGGGATTTATTTAGCATTTAAGATTAAGAATTAGAATAACTATTCACCCTGTAGGAAAGTAGGGAAGTAGGAAAGGGGAAGAAAATGAATGAGAAGTTAAATGATTTTAGACAACTTGTAGTATGGCAAAAAAGCCATCATTTAGTGCTAAGAATATACGAAATAACCAAAAACTTCCCAACTGAAGAAAAATATGGATTGGTGCAACAGATGTGCCCAGCGGCTGTTTCTATTCCAGCAAATATTGCCGAAGGGTTTAAGAAACAAGGCATAAAGAATAAGTTACAAGTAGGAAGTAGGATGCTTATAGGTTTAATCAAATGAATTAAGAGTAAAATAGTATGAAGTATTTCCCCCCTTTCCTACTTCCTACTTCCTACTTGCTTGGTATGCTGAATAGTTACTGTTCTGTAACATCTTCGTGTCCTTCGTGCTCTTCGTGGTGAATAGTTACCTCCATTATTCCGCCAGCCAGCTAAATACTCGATTAACGAAATCGTGGCTAAATACCAGAAGAGAATTAGCAAAAGAGGATGTATCACCAAAAACCAGAACTTTGCCCTGACCATAATTTTGACAGGCTACAAGGATAATGTCTCCTAATTGTTCATTCGGGTCATAATCTAAATTCCCTAAATATGCTTGTTCGGGATTATCTTCTTTGCCCGGGTCAGAGTAACCATATTTACCCATAATGATAGGGTAGGCGGGGTGAGTAATTTTTAATGAGGCGCCAACGACAATTCCTGGTTCATCCTCAATATCCTCTAAACCAATGGTAATGGGATGATTAAGATACTGATATGAATGAAGCCAACCACCAATGAAATAATCCGCTGAATCAAAATTATATTTAATATTTACTGGTTCTAAAATGTCATTTAACTGGTTACTTGCACCTTTTTTATAAAATGTATGGTCTCCTAAAAGAAGTAATGAACCACCCTTTTCAACAAACTCCCAGATAGCCTTCTTTTCGTCATCCGCAATAGCCTCCTCAATATTTATCATAACTAATATCTTTGCCTCGTTTAATATCTTTTGAGTAATTGTTTTAGTCCAGATGGGTTCAAATCCAATCCTGGCAACAAACAAGGGTAAATTTCCAAACATACCTCCACTGTAAGCCCCAAAATCGTTAAAAGTTGGTATGTCCCAATTTAAAAAGCCTTTTTCATAAAAAACAACCTTTTCTTTACTTACAGATTTTTGAGAAGGATGCGGAAATGTCATAAAACCAATTGAAAAACAAACTAACAGCCCAATAATGGGGATAAAAATTTTACCACCTCTTGTTTGTTCAGCCTGAAATTCTACATCTTTTAAACCAAAATAAAGCGGGATAAGAAGGAGTAATGATAAAAAAGTAGGCAGGATTAAAATAAAAATATCCTTTTTATGAAAAATCTCTATTAAAAACGCAACACCAATAACATAAACTATCTGAATAAATAAAACTAAAACTAAACTTAAGATTAGAGAAAATATTTTCTTTTTCTGCGAGAAAAGGCACAAACTCAAAATGATGAAGAGCAATAACAAAGAGATAAAAAGCCCAAGAAATGTATGCCCCAGTAGAATATCCTTTCTAATGAGTGTGCTTAAAGATGCGGTGAATGATAGCGATAGATTTTGCAATCCACACCAAACAAAAGGATGAAATTTATAAAATATTATAAAAAACAGATAAAGGCTCGTCGCAAAAAGTAATGTTGGTATCTCTTTTGGCTGGTAGTTTAATCCTCGTAAAAATAGCCCAAAACCAAATAAAACAAAGATAACTCCTGTTAATCTTAAAATTATATCTTTGGGAAGTAATGCAAAACCCAGAAGCGAAAAAAATAATCCTGCAATTAACAACCTTTTAGATACAACCATTGGTTTAAATGGGAAATAACTTACCAGAAGGCATAAAAGCAAGATAGTGCCCAGATAGAGATTTAACCAATGAGTAAAAAAACCCATATTTTCTGAAAGGAAGTTAATAGAAATAAAAAAAAGAGAAAATTTAGTAAATTGAGAACGGTGTATTTCCATTGATTCCTCCTGAAAATAGCGAATTAGTGAATTAGAGATTAGTGAATTAGTATAGTATCTCCAGACTCGTATCCTGCGTCCGTGCTTATCTTCTTAAACTATAAAACCATCGAATCATAAAACTCTATTTCCCCTGAAAATAGCGAATTAGCGAATTAGTAGGGAAAACTCACTATCCAGAGGTTTATTCCTTCCCTACCTACTACCTACTATTTTCATCGTCCTTTGTGCCCTATCGGGGCATGAGCGTTTCCCCTGAAAATAGGAAGTAGAGAGTAGAAAGTAAAGAAAACACCACTACTCACGCTTATCTCCCTATCTCCCACCTTCTATCTCCTACCTACTATTTTCATCCTCATTTGTGAACCAACGGTTCATGAGTGTTTCCCCTGAAAATAGACTCCAGACCGTAGACTATAGACCAAGGAACCGATGAAAAGCAAGTTTATTCCCCCTTAACAAAGGGGGTTAGGGGGTTGTATTCCCCTCTTGAGAGGAGTTAGGGGGTGTGTGCCCTCCCTATTTTCATCGTCCTTTGTGCCCTGCAGGGGCATGAGCGTTCTTCTGTAAATCGGGGTTCGGATTTAGGGGTTCGGGGATTCTTTTATTCCCGAGTCCCGAGCCCCGAGTCCCGAGTCCCTTTATTTTCATTCCCCTGGTTGTATTTCTATTTCTCACTATGTTGACGAAGTGCCTCTTTAAATCGTTCAGCCGCTTCATTATTTTGAAATCCTTCTGCTCCTTGTGCTGATTCACCAAATGGATTTTTTTGCAAATTAGGCGAAGAAGGCTGTGGTGGTAACCCTTTTGAAAATTCCTGCTGAGCCTTTTCACTTTCTGATTGAAGTGCCTGGATAAATTTATCTCTTGCCTCTTTTTCTTTCTCAGTCATCGTGGTTGCTGAAGAGCCTGAAAATTCCTTGTTTTTTTGCACGGCGAGTTCAAAAGGATTACTTGGAGGAGATACCTCTCTTTGTGGTTTAATCTCAGGCACCCATTTTTGAGCCCATTGCTGTTCAAGCCAGGGAACAAACTCCTTATACTGAAACGGGGTCAAAGTTTGTTCGACATCTATTTTTGTCTTCTCTACAATTTCCACTGTTTTCTTATCCATATTATTTTTTTCGTCTTGCTTCTTCTCCATAGATAGTTTTTCATCTTTGAGTATCTCCTGCCATTCTTGTTGAAGGGTTTCTAATGCCTCTTTTTCTGCTTTAATAATCATCATCATCTTTTGGGTTTGCTGGGGAGTTAATGATAATCTCATCGTCATCTCATCCAAAAATGTAAAATCCGTAGCGAAATAACTAATCATTGGTCTTGTCCCAAAGCTATCTTTTTCTACCCTTTCACCTTCTTTACCTAAAATCTGCTGTGCCATCCCCATGCTAATCATTAAAATAACCGTTACCATTATTTTTTTCATTTCAAATTCCTCCTTTAATTTGGTAATTAGTAACTGGTAATTAGTTACCAGTTACTTGCTTTTAATTCCGTGAACTCCTCCCCTGGTCTGGTGAATTAACTACCTAATTATAATAATACTATTTTTACCTCATTTTGTCAAGAGGTTGACATAGAATTTTTGTAACCGTTCAGGGCTATACATTAGAAGTGTAAACAAGGAGAAATGGGGAAAAGGGAGAATTGGAGAAATGGCTCAAACTTTTTCTTGCTCCACCCTTCGGACATCAATCCTGGAGTCT
>JBFLXS010000058.1 GCA_040755795.1 bacterium
CCCCCTATCCCCCTTATCTCCCCTTCTATCCTTTTCCTTCTTTTGCCCCTTCATTACTCATATTTCGCGCTAAGCGATTTTCAATTGTTTTTACTAAAATTAATGGCTTAAAATAAAGGCTTAAATTTAAAAAAACAATTGATTTTACCTTAGCGCGGAAAATAAGTCATTACCATGAAACCCTCAAAACCATTTCTCATCCTTATAATTCTCCTCCAACTCCTCTTCCTTCTTCAACCAGCAGAGGCAGTGGTTACCATAGACACTTCTACTTCTTCCAGTGCCACTGCTCTTTCTAATCAGAGGAAGATTTTTTATGATGGGACAAATTACTGGGCTTTTTATTTTGATGGAGGAGATATTGCCTATGAATATTCTTTAGATGGTCTTTCCTGGACTAATACCCCAGTTACAGTAGCAGCTGCTTCCTCAGGAGATGATTTTTCCCTGTGGATTGATAGCTCCACTGTTTATCTTGCTTATGAAGCTGATTCTTATGACATCAAAGCTAATCGAGGAACTATCTCTGGAAGCACGATTAATTGGACTACCGCTGCTACTGCTTTTGATGGAACCACTACAGCAGATTCCTATGCCATTCCTTTTATTTCTAAAGATTCAAATTCAAAGCTCTGGATAGCCGCCAGATATTATAATGGAATTGCTTATTATATAAAAGTAAAACAAAGCACTAATCCCGATGATATTAGTTCTTGGGGCTCAGCAACCAATCTTAGTAATGTTGATAATACTTCCGCTGTAAATTATGCCAGTTTAATTCCTTTAGGCTCAGGTCAAATCTATGCAATTTGGATCAGAGATACTTTTTTTGAGGGGAAATTATATAATGGCACTTCTTGGGATGCAACAACTACTTCTATTGCTTCAGGGCCAGCTATTCCTTCTGATCATGAATTATTTTCCGCTCTAGCTGATTCATCTTATAATATCCATTTAGTTTATATTGATCCCTCAAGTTATCTTCAATATAAAAAATGTCTTAGTCCTTATGGATCAACTGATTGGTCAGGAACAACTACTATTGATTCCAATACCTCCCAAGATCCAAATATAGTTTATAATTCTTTAAAAGATGATTTAATGGTTTTTTGGAAAAGAGGAACTGATATTTGGTATCGCCAAAAGATTGATGATTCTTGGGATGCTTCTAGCACTGATTGGATTTCTGCTCCGGCAGGAAGTTATTTATCATCAAATTATAGTTCTAATGTAGTTTTGAGTTTAGCTTTGGTTTCTGGAACTGCCAGCCCTTATGAGATTGCTTTTGATAAGCTAAATACTAATAATAGTCCTAGTGTTTCTAATTTAGGCCCGACCAATTATATTAATGGTTCAGAAAATTATGATCGGACTCCAACTTTAGAATTTACTCTTTCTGATTCTGATACCAATGATCAAGTAAAATTTCAAATTCAGATTTCTTTGATTTCAGATTTTGCCTCCTCAGTGGTTGATTATACCTCAGAACTGATGACTCCAACAGCTACTTCTTTTACTGTTGGTCAAACCCCGCCTAGCGGGGCTACCTATACTGCTGGATCAGCTGGTCAGGATCTTGATGATGGAAAATATTGGTGGCGGATTAAGGCTATTGATGAGTGGAATGCCCAATCTTCTTGGGTTGAGGCTAATACAGAGGGAGCTTTTCACATTGAGGCAGATCTATCTTTTACTATTTCTGGAGTTGGCTTAGGAGTGACTGTAGCTGGAGAAATAACTACTGTGACTACTACGGCTACTTCAGTTGCTTTTGGAACTTTGGATCTAAACAGCCCAGAAGTAGCCGCTCATAGCCTTACGGTCACTACTAATGCCCGGATAGGTTATACTATTACTATTGAAGAAAATGAAAATATGACCAAAATTGGCTCAGCTACTCTTATTTCAGATGTAGCTGGAACTAATACTTCTCCTCAGGCTTGGCCTGGTAGTGTGACTTATAGCAAATTTGGCTATCATACTACAGATTCTTCTTTGGGTACTGGAATCTTTGATAGATTTTCTGCAAATGACACTTGGGCCGCTCTAACCTCCCAGGCTGAAGAAATTGCTTTTGATAATGATGAAGTAGATGGCCAAGAAACTAAAATTGTTTATAAAATCGAGATTGGCAACTTGCAAGAAGCTGGGGATTATGGTAATGTGATTACTTATGTGTGTACGCCTGTCTTTTGATTATTATTTTATTAGTTTATTATTTATTAACGAGTTAACGAGTTCTTCAGTTAACAGATAACAAATAACAGTTAACAATATGGAAGAGAAAAATTTTATTGTTAATTGTTGACTGTTAATTGAGTTTTAACTCGTTAATAAATAACTCGTTAATAAAACAATAAAATAACAAGCATATGAAATTTTTCAAACTGATTTTCTTTACTACACTTTTTTTCCTCACTCTCTCTTTGCCCACCCTAGCTATCACCCTACCCGCTACTACTCTGCCAGACATTGATCAAGACAGCGTCCCTGATGCAGAAGACAATTGTCCTGATCAGGCTAATTCTGATCAGGAAGATAAAGATCAAGATGGAAAAGGGGGTCTTTGTGATAATTGTCCGGAAGATTATAATCCTATTCAGGAAGATTTTGATAAAGATGGGGTAGGGGATGATTGTGACAATTGTCAATTATTTAATCCTGATCAAGAAGATGTAGATCAAGATGGAATAGGAGATGAATGTAAAGCTCCGGACAAAGACCGAGATGAGATTATTGATAAAAGAGACAATTGTCCTCTTATTCCTAATCCTGATCAAGTTGATTCTGATAAAGACAAAGTTGGTGATCTTTGTGATAATTGTCCTAATTTTGGTAATCCTAAGCAGGAAGATTTTAATGGGGACGGAATTGGCGATGCTTGTCAGGATCAGGATAGGACGGATAGGACCAATAGGACAAATAGGACAGATACTTTACCAGCCTCTTCTTCAGAAACCCAGCCCTCAGAAACAAAGCTAACAGAAACAGCTGAAGGAGAAATTATCAACCCATGGCTTCCCTGGGGTTCTTTGGTTGTTATTTTGATACTGGCTGTGGGTGTGGCTTTGATGAAGGTTAGGAGAAGTTAATTAATTATTCTATTAATTTATTATTTATTAACGAGTTAACGAGTTTTTAAAAATCCCAAATTACAAAATCTAAATGTCAATCCGCCAGCTGGCAGACTAAAATCCAAATGTCAAATATTTGAAATTTAGCATTTGACATTTTAAAATTAACTCGTTAATAAATAACCCATTAATAAAATAATAAAATGTCAAAAATTCTCTTCATCCTTCTACTCCTCACTACTCTCACTCTAGCCACCTTTCTGTCTCTCGCTTTCCAAGGCATCAGTCCCCAGCTTCTTTTGGGGAGTATTTTTGGTATTATTTATCCAGAAATGATTGAAGAAAAAGGAGTGACAGTTTCAGTCACAGTTCTGGAGATCCCTAAGATTATATTTTTCCAAGACATTGCTTCTCCTTATATTTTTGATATTTTAGTCCATAGTTTAACTTCTCATTCAGTAATTATAGATTGGAAAACCAATGAACCAGGCACTTCCCAGATAGATTATGGTTTGACTCAGGCCTATGAATTAGGAACAGTTCAGGATGAGCCTCCTTCTTTGAATACTGTTCACAGCCTTACTTTAAAAGGTCTTAGTTCAGGAACTACTTATCATTTTCGAATCAGATCTCGTGATAGTGCTGGTAATGAAAGAATTTCCCAGGATCTTACTTTTACTACTTTGACTCTTCCAGATAGAGTTCCTCCAGCTAATATTGCTTCATTTAAGGCTGAAGGACGAGATAGGGCTATTTATCTTTCTTGGATCAATCCTCCTGATCCTGATTTTTTGGGAGCAGTGATTAAAAGAAGTAGAGATCTTTATCCTATTTTCCCTGAACAAGGAGTTTTAGTTTATCAAGGGAAGGATTCATCTTTCTTGGATGAAAATTTAATTAATAGCCAAAAATATTATTATACTGCTTTTTCTTATGATCAGGCAGGAAATTATTCTTCTGGGGCTCTGGCTTCAGCTGTTCCTCAGACTCCTGAAGTTCCAATAGTTCCTGAAGAGATTATCCCTCCTCTAGTCACTCCTTTGCCAATCACTTTGCCAGCTATAGGACTTATAGATGTAGAAGATGTTTTAGACGTAAAAGATGTTTCTTTTTCCGTAGCTCAAGGGAAAATAGAGTTGGCTCTTGCAGAAGAGGGCATAAAGGTTTTACCTGATTTTCCAATAAATCTTTCTATAGCCAAAGAAAAGTTTCCTTTTCCTGTTAAGACCATCTGGCTTAGTTTAGAAAATCAGCTTTATCTTTTGAAAGAAAATTTTGATAAAAGTGCTTATGAGGTGACTTTTATCAGCCCCTCAGAACCTGGCCGATATTCTTTGGATTTAGGAGTGGTTTATCAAATAGGAGAATTAAAAGTAAGTTTTTAGCATGGAGTTAGATAGAGTTAGACAGAGACTCTGCTTTACTCTGTTTAACTCAATGCAATAATTTTTTATGGAACATCTATCCAAAATCCTACTTGCCATTTTTCTACTCCTTACTATAACAGGAGGAAGTCTTTTTGCTCTTCAATTTGCCCCATCTAGTAATAGAGGTGAGAGTTTAGAAGTGGGAGATGAGGGATTGGGGAAGGATATTATTCATTTTAAATTATTAGTTGAAGGTTATGGATACATTTATAAATGTCAAATGTCAGATGTCAAATGTCAAATGTCAGGAATAGAAGGGGCAAGAGTGACATTGTATCAGTTGAATGAGAAATCTGGAGAATGGGAAAGATGGCTAGCAGAAGAATATGATCAGAAAAATCCCCAGATTACTAATCAGAAAGGAGAGTATGGTTTTATAGTTCCAGAAGGAAGATATTTACTTAAAGTGGTAAAAAGGGGATATCTAATTAGAGAGATTGGACCTTTTCAGCCAGAAAATAATATTGTTAATTTGAAGATAGAACTTGTTCCTCTGATGGTAGTTTTTTGGAGAAGCTGGCCCTGGCTGCTGGTAGTACTTTTATTGTTTGTTTTGATTTTGCTAGCGAGGAAGCGAGGAAGCAAAGAAGCCAGATTGAATAGAAAATAGTTGTTGGAAATTGGAAATTAGTAATGGAAATTAGAAAATAGAAATTGGTGAAGGAACAGCGAGGGAATAAACCATTTTCCAATTTCCATTTTCCATAACCGATTTCCATTTTCTAATAACCAATTTCTGTGTCTATGAGAAAATGATGGTCCCTTGTTATCATTTTTGTTTTTGCTATTATAATTACCTTGATGAACCTCAAAGACCGCTACCTAGTCTACCAAACCAAAAGAGGTAACCCAGAAGCATATGCCAAGATCTACGATAAATACCTTGATAAAATTTATCGCTTTATTTTTTTTCGGATAGATTCTCAGGAACGAGCCGAAGATCTTTCTTCGCAGGTTTTTTTGAAGACTTTAGAATATATAGGTGATCAGACTCGGACCATAGACAACCTTCAGGCTCTTTTATATCAAACAGCCAGAAATTTAGTGATTGATTTTTATCGGGGAAAGGGAAAGGAAGTTTCTTTGAAAGTGGGAGACGGGAGGTTGGAGGTTAGAGATGAGAAAAATACAACAGAAGATCTTATTGAAGGAATAGATGCAAAATTAGATTTAAAAAAAATAGAAAAAGCCTTGCGGGGTATTAAGGATGAATATAGGGAAGTGATTATTTTGTATTATTTAGAAGAAATGTCAGTGGGAGAGATTGCCCGGATTCTTGGAAAAAAGGAAGGGAATGTGAGGGTTTTGGTGCATCGGGGGTTGAAGGCATTGAGGGAGTGGTTGTCATCCCGAGGAGCGACCGAACCCCGCACTTTTGAAAAAAGTGCGGGGGGAGGGAGCGACGAGGGATCCCGCTCAATGTTCAGCAACCGTGGTTACCGCTAACATGTTCGTCGGACAACTTCGGGATCCCTCGACTCGTCCTGCATCTTTTCTGAAAGGTGCGGGACGGGACTCGCTCGGGATGACAGGGGTGGGGAGGTGTAACAAAAACAGCATTTTCTCGTCTAATATAGTGCAATGACTAATCGCCAATTAATCAGCAAAATCAAGCAATTAAGGCAAATTCGGCCTGAAAAAGCCTGGAAAGAGAGTTTTCGGGAGGAATTGGTTTTTGAAGCCAATAGGATTTATAGGACGGATAGGTCCTATAGGATCTATGGAATAGTGCCTATTTTAAGGCCTGTAGTGGCTGTTTGCTTAATTTTAGCTATAATTTTTAGTGGTTCAGTGATAACTGTTCAGGCAGCTAAGAATAGTCTGCCAGGGCAGTTTTTATATCCCCTAAAAATTGCTCTTGAAAAAGGTAGAGTTGCTATTGCTCCGAAACAAGAAAATAAGGTAAAATTAGAAGTAGAATTTGCTGAGCAGAGAGTAAAAGAACTTGCCCAATTAGTAGAGAAACATGAACCAGAGAGAATAACTGAGACAGTTGAGGACTTTCAAAATAAATTAGATTTAATTCAAGTTGGATTGCAAAAAATAGGAAAGGATGATAAAATAAAAGAAATAGAAGAAGTGGTTAAAATAGTAGAAATCAAAAGTAAAGAAATTGAAGATATTCTAAATGAAACTGACAAAAAAACTGAAGATCTTGAGACTAAGAAGGTTTTAGCTCAGGCCAAAAAGCACTTAACTGAGAAGATTTTTGTGATGGCCTTGGATGCTGGAAATGCTGGAGATGTGGAAAGCGCGGGAGATGTTGGGGATGAAACAGTAGAAGTTACAGAGGAGGTTGTTACTCAAACAGCAGTTATAACTGGAACTGTGGAAGAGGAGATAGAAATCCGAAATTCGAAATCCGAAATTCGAAATTCAAAAAAGGAAGAGGTTTTGGAGGAGCCGGAAGTGAAAAGTGATTTTAAGGGAGGTTTGTTGATGGAGCCAGAGCAAGGGGTTTATGGGGGGTTGTTGAAGAATTGATTTATTAGTGGCTATACTTTGGACTTTTAACTTTACTTTTAATTTTTGACTTTTGATTTTGAACTTTTAGAAGTTATGTCTACTGCAACTATTGCTAATAAAACTATTCCAGTGACTATTCAACTGACGCCTTCTCAAATTCTAGAAGCTTATGAAAGATTGCTTAAGGTTTGGCGGAAGAAAAGAACTAGAGACTGGCTGGAGAAGCCGGAGATTTTAGCTATGCTTGAAAGAGAGGCTTTAGAAGCAGAAAAAGAATTAAGAGAAGGAAAAACAATTTCCCTTGAGCAACTTAAGAAGGAATTAAAAATATAGCAAATATCATGTATCATATTGAAATTTCTTCATCTGTAAAAAAGGATTTGAAAAAGTTATCCTTTGAGGTACGAGAGAAAATTATTAATGAAATACTACCTTTTCTTGCCTTAGATCCATATGAAGGAGAAATTTTACAAGGAGAATTTAGGCGATTTTGGAGATTTAAATTTAAGCATAAAAAGACAGAGTATAGGATTGTATATGAGATTTTTGAAGAAGAATTAATAGTTCTTTTAATTATAATTGGAACGAGAGAAAATTTTTATAAGAAATTAAAGCGAAGAGTAAAATAACAATAAAGGTCGATCCCGACGTTACGTCGGGAAGATTAAAATATATTATCAGTTAGTATCCTTGGCAGAGTCATTAATTTAGGAATTATTAGTGTAAATTAGTCTTAAAGATTAGTGGCTCTAAAAGGTCGAGCACTCAATATTAGATTTAAGATTTAAGATTTAAGATCAGAGAGGATTAAAGATAATATTGAGTAAAAGGATGCTTGATTTAATTAAAAAGCAACGAATTTTCACAAATTAATTACGAATCTGCACGAATTATTCGTGATTATTCGTCTTTAAATTCGTGGTTATTCGTCTTTAAGAAAATGAGTAAATTTATGAAAAAAGGATTGTCCTTGAGTGTAACAGTTTCTATGATGGCTATGAGCTTGGCAGCGGTGGTTCCTGCTATGGCTACGACTATTGTTGACGGTGATTTAGTTAAAGCCGCTGATAGCTCAGCTCTTTATTTAATCTCCGGATCAAGTAAGCGAGTTTTTCCTCATGCTTCTGTTTATCACTCATGGGGTTATCCTTCTAATTACTCAACAGTAAAGACTGTTACGAGCGCTGAATTAGCAAGTTATGCTGACGGCACAGCTATTCCATTTAGGGATGGATCACTTTTTAGAGGAGTAACTTCTTCTCTCCACGGTAAAGATGCTTCCTGTGTTTTTGTGGTAGCTGATGGTCAATTAAGACCAATTCTCTCAGCTGCTGTTTATCAGGCTCTTTACAGTGATCCAAATTGGACTTTGGTAAAGTGGATTCCTAATAACATGCTTTCCAAGTTTAATTATCCTATTGGAAGCATGGTTTCTGACTCAACCACCCATCCTAATGGAACTGTGGTCAAGTATGCTGCTTCTTCAGCTTTGTATTTGATTTCTGGCGGCCAAAAGCGAGCCTTTACTTCTTGGAGTGCTTATACTGGCAATCGATATGGAAAAGCTAACATTGTCACCATTGCTGCTACTGAGACCTATGCCGATGGAGCCAATATTACTGGGGCAGAATCTGCTCTAGTCACCCCAGGCGCTGGTCCAACAGTTGGGGTTGGCACTGGTTTGACTGTGGCTACTGCAGCTGACAGTCCAGCAGCTACTACCATTGTGGCTGATACCACCTCAGGAGATGGAGCTCAGGCCTTGATTCCCTTCCTTAAGGCCAATTTTACTGCTTCATCTGATGGGGCAGTCCAAGTAAATACCGTCAAGGTAACCAGATCAGGAATTTCGGCTGATGCTGATCTTTCTAATGTTTATCTCTATGATGGTGACACCAGAATTGCTGAGAATCCATCTATTTCTAGCGGGGGAATTACCTTTACTAACTCAACTGGTCTTTTTACAGTTGGCGCAGGAACAACTAAGGCTATTACTGTTAAGGCTGACTTAGCTAATGGGACTACCTCTGGCAAGACTATTGCTCTAGGTATTGCCTCTTCAGCTGATGTGACCACTGATGGAGCTGCGGTTAATGGTTCAGCTCAAGGTAATATCATGAGTACAGCTACGGTGAGTAATCTTGGTAAGTTGACAGTGGCTGATGTTTCTTCTTCAACTACGGTTGACCCAGGAACCACTAATCATGAAGCTTGGAAATTTAGCTTGCAAGCAGCTGATCAGAATGTAGAAGTTAAGAAAATCGCTTTAACCATGGTCGGAACTATTTCTACTTCTGATCTTAGTAATCTTAAGCTTTATGATGGAGCCACCCAGATTGGTTCAACCTTGGCTAATCTTGATGCCAGCAACAGAGCAGAGTTTGATCTGACTGCCAGTCCAGGTTTGGCTATCAATGCTGGGGTAACCAAGAATATCTCCCTTAAGGTTGATGTAGCTGGTGGAGCTTCCAGAAACTTCAGATTCTCTATTCAAAAGATGTCTGATGTAGTGGTTAAAGATACTAATTACAATGTCTACCTTAAGCCAAATCAGGCTGATGCTTGGGCTATTATTCAGGCAGCCAATGTCACGGCTGTCAACCAAGGCAGCATGAGCGTCACTTTGAGCTCTGCTTCACCCTCTGGTAATGTAGCTTTAAATGCCACTGGAGTAGAAATTGCTCGCTATGAACTTAAGGCCGTAGGCGAGGCGATTAAGATTACTACTTTGACCTATCAGGTCAATTTAACCGGAGCTACTGATCTTAATAATGTTAAGCTTCTAGTTGATGGAAGTCAGGTTGGGACAACTCAGAACCCAGCTACTGGTGGTACTGCTTATGCGGTTAATGTCAACTTTACGGTTAATGCCGGTAGTACCAGGATCTTGACAGCTAAAGCTGATATCCAAGGTACAGGAGTAGGAAATGGCGATGCTATTCAGTTTAGATTAAATACTGGAGCCGCTAATGCCCAGAGACAGAGTTCCATGACCACTCTTAATGTTCCAGGAGCTAACATGTTAGCTAATAGCTTAACTGTTAGTGCGGCTACTCTAGCTACAGTAAAGAATCCATCTGTGGCTAATATGACTGTAGTTAATGGTTCTCAAGGAGTGGTTATTGGTTCTTGGTTAATGCAGGCTGGTGCATCTGAAGGGGTTGATGTTAATAGTATTTCTATTATTGATAGAAATGCTGGAGACACGGCTAACGGTGCTCAGGGTATTGGTAGTGCCTTTGATGTCTTAGAGCTTTGGAGCGGTGGGACCAAGTATGGTCAAACCATTAATTCTCCAAGTGCTACGGCCGGGACTACTCAGACCTTTAGTCTTTCTACTCCTTTGACCATCAATGCCGGACAGTCAGTTCAAGTTGATCTTAAGGCTAATGTCCTTTCCGGAGCGGTCTGGACTGCTACTAATGCTATTAAGATCTCCACTGCTTCTGGTATTGGCAAGACCACCAACAATACAGTCACCGATGCTACAGGAGCTAATGGTCAGCAGATTACCACGGCTAATGCTGGTACTTTGACTGTTACCATTGATTCTGGCACGCCAGATAGCGCTCAGATGGTTATGGCTAATACGGCTCAAACCATGGGTATTTGGAAGTTTGCTGCTAACAACACTGAAAACCTTACTGTCACCCAGATTATTGTCCATGAAATCCATGCTGACAATACTCCTGGTAATGTTAAGAACCTGCAGCTTACTTGGTCTGGTGGCTCAAGTAGCGTTATTCCAGCCCTAACTGCCGGTGTTCCTAATCAAGCAGTATTTAGTGGTCTTAATATTCCAGTACCAAAAGGTGGTGATATTAAGGTTACCTTAAAGGCAGATATCACTGACTCAGCTAATGCTACTTCTGTCAAGAAGGTTCAGTTTAGAATAGCAGTTCCTGCTACTATTACCGGTGTTTCTACTGATACTATTATTGCTAAAGGTGCTTCTTCTAACAATTATGCTGCTACTCCTGGTGCTTCTAACCAGGATGCTAATGCCATGATTGTTTATAAGACCAAGCCAACCATCAGTTTACATGCTTCCTCACCTTCGGGTAATTTGATTCCTGGTACAGTAGAAGTCTTAAGGTTTACCATTTCCGCTAATGCTGGTGGTGATGTTTCTCTAACTGCCGCTAATGCCAACAATATCCGCTTCACTATTACCTCAAACAAGAGTGCTTTGGTAACCGCTCGTGTCCTTGATCTTTATGATGCTTCTACTAGCACTACCGTAGCTACTCAGGTAACGGCTATTCCAAATAGTGGAGTGACTGTTGATTTTGCTGCCGGATTGAATACTACCATTGCTGCTGGTACTTCCAAGACTTATTATGTTAAGGCTAATCTCCAAGACTTTACCACTCAAGGTGATTCCTTCCAGCTGAGCATCCAGAATGCTGCGGCTGACCTAAGCTGGTCTGATGGAACAGCTAATGGTGCAGATATTTCTGACACCATGACCAAGAATCTGCCTATGTCTGGCAACACCTTAGTCAAGCCATAATATTTTCAGAATTTAACGTTTTGTCGATAGCGTAAAAATCGGCCAAAATAGAGGATAACGATAAAGGTTATCGCTCTAATTCACACCCCGGTCCGACCTTACGTCGGACCGGGGCTCTGTGTTTTAGGGGGTCATTAGCGGCCTGTCCTGATCCGCCTACTGGCGGAGAGGGAGGGTTAGGGGGTTGTTAAAGGTACTTTTACTCATATTTCGCGCTAAGCGATTTTCAATTGTTTTTACTAAAATTAATGGCTTAACCCTTATTTCGCGCTAAGCGATTTTCAGTTGTTTTTACTAAAATTAATGGCTTAAAATAGTTGAAAGTTTTAATCGCGGAACTGCCGCGGAACTTTACGCGGAACCAAGCGGAAAATAAACACCTTCCAATACAATAAAATAAAGATATAGATTTTCAAATCAACTGATTTTGCCTTAGCGCGAAAAATAAGTAAAATAAAGGCTTAAATTTAAAAAAACAATTGATTTTACCTTAGCGCGGAAAATAAGTTTTATATGGCTCTAGTATGACATTATCACGTGGCTGCAACAGACAGTCTTCTGGGTTTGATTTTATTTTTCTTTTTTGATATATTATAAATAACAAGGTTGACCTTTGAGATTAACCCTGCTAAAATTAAGAAGGAGATAAAAATAACCCTGCTAAAATTTTATGTATATTCTAAGAGAATTAGAAAAACAAATTCAGCCATTTCTTAAAAGAAAGGAGTTTTTGGCTATAGTTGGGCCAAGACAAGCCGGGAAGACAACTTTTCTTAGGCATCTTGAAAGGCAGTTAAAAAAGGCCAATAAAAAGGTCAAATTTTTTACCTTTGAAAAAAGAGAGGATTTGGCTTTATTTCAGGAAAGCATTGAAGATTTTAAAGATTTAAATAAAAAATATCAGATTATTATTATCGATGAATTTCAATACGCGAAAGAAGGAGGCAAAAAATTAAAATATCTTTTTGATACTAGCAAGACTAAGTATATTATCTCAGGCTCTTCTTCTTTAGAACTTACCTTTCAAACTGGTAAATTTATGGTTGGGAGAATGTTCAGTTTTGTCCTTTGGCCTTTTTCATTCAGAGAATACCTTTCTTATGCTGATAAAAAATTATTTGATTTGATTCAGGAACGGATTCCAGATTTATTCTCTTTAAAATTAAGCCAAGCCTTTGGCTCAGAAATAAATTCAAGAATGGAGAAATTATTTGAGAACTATCTTATCTGGGGAGGATACCCACAAGTAATTTTAAGTAAAAATATAACTGAAAAGCAAAAGGTACTGGAAAGTATTTTAGAAAATTATCTTTTAAAAGATGTCAGAGATCTTTTGCAGTTAGCTACAGAAGATGAGTTAATTCATCTAATAAGATTTTTGGCAACTCAAATTGGCAGTCTAATAGATTATCAAGAATTATCGAATATTTCCGGCCTTAGTTACACCAGCTTACTTAAGCATTTACAGATTTTAAGGCAAACTTACATTATCAATTTTATTAAACCATTTTTTACTAATAGACGGACCGAACTTACAAAAAATCCAAAAATTTATTTTATGGATAACGGTTTAAGAAATTTAGCTCTTTTTGATTTTAGAAAAAGTTCTCAAAGGCAGGATTTAGGAAACTTAGTAGAAAATTTTGTCTTTTTAGCTTTAAGTAGAAAAACTGTTCCTTTTGAAACCTTAAATTTTTGGCGGACAAAAAGTAAAGCAGAAGTTGATTTTGTTATAAGAAAAGCCCAAAAAATAATACCTATAGAAGTTAAATATAGTTCCAGACCAACTGTTGGCAAAAGTTTTTATAGTTTTGTTGAAAAATTTTCTCCCAAAGAGGGTTTTATTTTAACCAAGGGATATCTAGGTGAAGAAAAAATTAAAAATTGTAAAATAAAATTTATTCCAATATATTATTTATGAAAAAATCATAATAATTACCGTATAAAATCTAATGTCAAAGAATTATTTTATTTCCATTAGTTTATTATTCTTTATTATTACAAGAGGCGTTTTTGCATTTCTGCCAAATGATCCGGATTTTTCAGAGCAGTGGAATTTGGTTTGGACTAAAGCTTCTCAAGGTTGGGATTTGGAAAAGGGGTCAGAAGAAGTTGTTATTGCTATTTTGGATTCAGGAGTGGATCTTGATCACCCTGATTTAAAAGATAATATTTGGCAAAATCCAGATGAAATTCCAGGAGATGGGATTGATAATGACCATAATGGCTATATTGATGATCTTAATGGTTGGGATTTTATTAATGATTTAGCTGATCCACAGCCAAAATTTTCAACTTCTTATTCTTTGGCTGGAATCAATCATGGAACCATTGTGGCTGGCATTGCCGCTGCTTCTGGTAACAATGGCCAAGGGATTACGGGAGTGGCTTGGAAAGTTAAAATTATGTCTCTGCGAGTTTTAAATAGCCAGGGAATGGGAGATAATCTTTCCGTAATCAAAGCCATTGATTATGCAATTCAAGAAAAGGCCGATGTTATTAACATGAGTTTTGTAGGCACAGAATATTCTAAAGAATTAGAACAAGCAATTAAGA
Source organism: bacterium (assembly GCA_040755795.1). Lineage (NCBI taxonomy): Bacteria > bacterium. The sequence continues at coordinate 14,037 of JBFLXS010000058.1, forward strand.
GGGCCTGGGAGAAGGGAATTGTGGTAGTGGCTGCCGGAGGCAATGATACAATTCAGGAGGGAGTTGATCTAAGTAAAATTTCTGCTTATCCGGTTTGTTATGAAAATGTTATTGGAGTGGCTGCCTTAGATAAAAATAATAAAAAAGCTCTTTTCTCTAATTATGGCCGCTGTATTGATATTTCTGCTCCAGGAACAGGGATTTATTCCACTTTAGTTTATCATCCAGAGGATAAAGATTTTACTAAATATTACGGTGGTTATTGGTCTGGGACTTCTTTGGCAGCTCCTTTGGTAGCTGGTACTGCCGCTCTGATAAAATCAGTTAATCCTCAGCTGACTAATGGCAAGATAAGAGATATTATTTTGAGCCAGGTTTCTAATATTGAGGCAGCTAATCCTGAATTAGCCGGCCAATTAGGCAAGGGTCGACTAAACATTTATCAGGCTGTACGAAAGGTTTATTTAGATTTAACAGCTTATTCTGGAAAAGGAAATATTGTCACTGGCGCTGGCTTTGGCGGCGGACCGCAGATTCGGATTTTTAAAACCAATGGCCTGGATTTAGCTAGTTTTTTCGCCTATGATCCGCATTTCCGCGGCGGCGTCAATGTAGCTGTGGGAGATTTGGATGGAGATGGGAATGAAGAAATTGTTACCGGAGCTGGTTCTGGCGGTGGGCCTCATGTTCGAGTTTTTGATTCAAAGGGAAATTTTAAGTTTCATTTTTTTGCTTATGATCAGCGCTTTCGAGGCGGGGTTAATGTGACGGTGGGAGATTTAAATGGCGATGGCAAAGACGAAATCATCACCGGAGCTGGCTTTGGCGGTGGACCGCAGGTAAGGATTTTTGGAGTTTCCGGACAGCCAGGGGATCCCTCGAGCTCCCTCGCTCCGCTCGGGACGATGACACTAAAGTGTCAATTTTTTGCTTATGCTAAAAACTTCCGCGGCGGAGTCAATGTAGCCGTGGGAGATCTTAATGGCGATGGCAAAGACGAAATCATCACTGGAGCTGGCTTTGGCGGCGGTCCACAAGTTCGAATTTTCGATAATCAAGGCCGAGTTAGAGGTCAATTCTTCGCCTATGCTAAAAACTTCCGCGGCGGAGTCAGTGTTTCAACAGGAGATTTAAATGGTGATGGCAAAGACGAAATCATCACTGGAGCTGGCTTTGGCGGTGGGCCGCAGGTGAGGATTTTTGATGCTGACGGTCAAGTCCAATCACAATTCTTTGCTTATACTAAGAGTTTCCGAGGAGGAGTGGATGTGGCTACAATAAGAAGCTATTAATTTATTAATTTATTCTTTATTAACGAGTTAACGAGTTAATGGGTTAATCTAAATTTCTAATTTCCAATTTTCAATTTCTATTTAATTCTCAATTTCTAATTTTAAATTCTTTTTTG
>JBFLXS010000059.1 GCA_040755795.1 bacterium
ACTTAACAAAGCAATAGGTTGTTCACCACCTTATTTTCCTTCCTTTGCGTCCTTTGCGAAATCTTCCTTTGCGCTCTTTGCGGTTAAATCTTTATACCTTTAAAAAACTTGAACATCAAGTATCAGTAAATATAGCCCGGATTCGCTATTGGAAGTAAGTTACTCTGTCAGGTTTCTTTAGAATCAACAAGAGCCTGTGGAGTAGGGGCATGTCTGGGTTGCGTAATAAATGTTAGAGATGGAGAGAAAACCATTGATAAACGCGTTTGTAAAGATGGGCCTGTATTTGATGCTAATGAGGTCATCTGGGAATGAATAATAGTACACTGATAGCCCAGAAAATGCAGGAACTGAGTTAATTCCGCTTTCGAGGTTTCCCCCCTAAACCTCATTGAATTGACCAACCGCAGTTAATGCAAAATTTGTTCTGAAGATTGATTTGCGTACCACAATGAATACAATATTTCATCTCTGTTTTAGGTGGCTTTAGCCTTGGGGATTTAGTGTCTTGTGGTGGATGTTGAACTGGGGAACGGTCGGACTCTATTCGTTCCATCTGTGAACGAATAGAGTCACGGTTTTCAAGATAGACCTCAGCGGAAAGTCCATTCTTTAACAGTGCCTCAAGATTCTTCGCTAATTTGCTATCCTTTGTAGTCATTTCAGTGAGAGGTTTGTCGATGAGGCTTATAGCTTCCTGATAAGCGTCTGATGGGAATTGGCCGCGATCATAAAGTTCGAACAGCTTGCGTCGTTTCAGTTGTATTTCCTCTCTGCACCGGCGTTCGGCTTCGGAACGCTGAAAGGCAAGTTTGGCTATGCGCTGGGCGTCTGCGGTCAGAAAGATATCTTTTGCCATGTCCCCACAGAAAAGAGGTTCCTGGATACTTTTGGCCAAACATCGCGCGCTCTGGGACACCTCCCGTTCGAGGTATTTGTAGACCTCCCAGATTGACACATAGCCGTCGTTGTCCATATCTGCTTTGCCCTTTAGCGCCTCCAGTAGATGATAGGTAAAAATACCATGGCCAATGGTAGGGTCTTCCCCGGAACGTTGATTCGGTTTAGCCGCTGAAATCACTAACCTACCTTCTCCCTGTGCCAACCGCTCGCAGGGATTTTCTACGATTCCCAAATCCCGCGAGCCTCGCTGAGCCACGCCACCCGCGTAGCATGCATCCAGGAAAATAATCAATCGCTGAGCCTTAATCGTGCTCAATAGCCGGTGAAAGTCGGTGTTTGATAGCGCTGAGGCAAATAAATCGTCAGGGTTCGTATCCCACGGCAGAAGATATTTGGCAATCCCATCTTTTTCAGTGTCTTCCTTGTCACTTTCTACACCGCCATGTCCAGCGAAGAAAATAATTACCGTCGATTCGGAACCGGTGTATTTATAGAACCATCCAGTAATCGCATTCTTGATATTGAATAAAGTCGCCTGCTCGTCCAATAGCAGTTTGACATTCTCCTTTAAGAATCCAACGTGCTGTGGATTCAACAATAAGTCACAAAATGCTTGAGCATCGGCATGAGTGAAATCAAGCTTTCGAATACGCGGATCGCTATATTGTCCAATGCCTACAATCAGCGCATAAGCAGATTTGATTGCTACTGTCGCTACTGAACCACTAAATACTTCACTCATGATTTTATCTCCCTTGCTGAGGTTGGTTCCCCGGAAAACAGGAAGTAGAAAGTAGAGAGTAGAAAGTAGAAAGTAAAGAAAACATCACTCCTCACGCCTATCTCCTTACCTCCCACCTTCTATCTCCTACCTACTATTTTCATTCTCATTTGTGAACCCACGGTTCATGAACGTTTCCCCTGAAAATAGCGAATTAGTGAATTAGAGATTAGTGAATTAGTATAGTATCCACAGACTCGTATCCTATGGTGTAGAACAGATATTCCCCCTTAATAAAGGGGGTTAGGGGGTTGTCCTTCTCCCATTTTCATTGCCCTTTGTGAGCCCTGGCTCATGTCCGTTTCCCCTGAAAATCGAGACTCGGGACTCGGGGTTCGGGACTCGGGAAGGCTGGTAGGCGCAGGCTTCAGCCTGATTTCACCTGAACCATCAAACCATCAAACTATCAAACCCATTTTCATCCCCCTTTGTGCCCTGCAGAGGCATGTCCGTTTCCCCTTATTTTTCTATCCTTTAATATTGCCTTTGCGACTAATATGTCCTGAGGCACGGTAATTTTGATGTTCTCATAATCCCCTTTTACCCATTTTACCTTCCCACCCAATCGTCTGATTAATAAGGCATCATCTGTGGCATAAAAATTATCTTGATATGCCTTTTCGTAAGCATCTCTGATTAAATCATATTTAAAAACCTGTGGTGTTTGAATCATCACCAAACTATCTCTATCCCATGTTTCTTCAATCCACTCACCACCATTTATTGATTTAATCGTATCTACTGGCGTAACACCAGGTATCGCTCCACCTGTCTGTCTTGCCTCAGCAATAGTTTCATCTATTAACCGCTGGGTAATAAATGGTCTGGCTCCATCATGAATAAGAACTAATTCTGTCTCAGGAAGAACTTTTCTTAATCCATTATAGACCGAATCCTGTCGCTGTTCCCCGCCCGGGATAACCTCATTTACCTTTATAAACCTATATTTTTCTACAATCTCTCGCTGAGTATAGGCAATATCATCTTGTGGAACAACGAGTATAATGTAATCAATAGATATTGATTCAGATAAAATTTTTAAAGGATAGTAAATCAATGGATGATTGTTAATCATAATAAATGATTTAGGTATCTGGCTACTCATTCTTTCGCCTTTACCTGCGGCAACCAGGATAGCACAAATCTTCATTATCTTCTCCTTTTATTTGGTAATTGGTAATTGGTAATTGGTAACTGGTAATTGGTAACTGGTAACTGGTAATTGGTAATTGGTAATTGGTAATTGGTAACTGGTAATTGGTAATTGGTAATTGGTAACTGGTAATTGGTAATTGGTAACTGGTAACTGGTAATTGGTAATTGGTAATTGGGTTAAATATCGCAAAAATTCGATAAATTTGTCGATTTTATCGAAATCTCTTTATCAACCATTTTTCAAAAACCGGGTCAGCTATTTTGTATATTCCTCTTGTTTGTTTCAAAATTAACCCTTTTGTCATCAGATATTCCAAATATTTACTTACTACATTTATTCCTTCTCCCAAATTTCTGGAAATATCATTTAATTTCTCTACTTGATGTTCTACCATACCTCTTAATACTGCTCGTTCCTTATCACTTAACTTATAAAATTCTTCTTCAAAAATTATACTCCCTTCTTCATCAAGTACTTCTTCAAAAGATACTTTGACTATTTCAGTATCAATCATTTCATCTGTTGGTCTTCTTTGTAATTGCCTGCCTAACAATTGGAGATAAAATGGTATTCCATTAGTCAAACTATGAGCTACTTCTACTGCTTGCGGGGTTATCTTTTGTCTTAGATTTCTACTCAATAACTCACCTGTGGTTATTTTATCAAAAGGAGAAATCGCTTTGACAATAAATTGTCTATAAAAAGCAGAAGAGGAAGAAAGCACAACCATTTCCATAGTTTTTCTGATTGAGCCTGAAATACAAAGTATTGTTTTTTCCAATCTTTCATGAATAGTTCTAATCTTTTTTATCACTCCCTCTCCTAACTTTTTCCCATTGGTTATATCACAGATAGAAGGGAATTCATCTATCATCAATACGGTGCGCACATTAAATTCCTTAGAGGATTCTTCGGCTAAGGTAAATATTCTCTCTAACAACATATTGACATCAAGCAATTTATCTTTTTGTAATAGTTCAACTTCTATCTCATCAAGTATCTTAATAGAAATTTTTGCCTCTTTCAAAACCTCTTTAATCTTTTCCACTGGCGTGGTGAGGAATTTTTTTATTTTATACTTAATTGAAAATTGCTCCTTAAAAGCAGACAATATCGTTTTAACCATCTGGTCAGAAAGTTCTCTAATGGTATTTTCAACTAAATCCCAGATAGAGAAATAAATCACTACTATTTTCTTTTCATCCCTCAAACGATTAGATACTTCTAACAGAATAGAGGTTTTCCCTACTCGACGAGGACCAATCAAGGCAAAACCCATATCCAGCCTTTCATCTTTTAAAGTAGTCACCATCTCATTGAGCAAATCTTCACGATTGATAAAATTTTCTTTTATAACTGGTTTTAAAGTAAATCCCATTAGTTTAGCACCTGTTTACTGTAATAAGTCAGTTATTTGGGGGAATGAAAATAGTAGGCAAGTAGGTAGTAGGGAAGTAGGAAAGGGATAAAGGATGTGCACGGTATTCCTCTTCTGGGGACAATGTCTCCCCCTTTCCTACTTTCCTACTCTCCTACTTCCTACTTTCAGGAGAAACGGACATGAGCCAAGGCTCACAAAGGACAATGAAAATGGGAGAAGAACAACCCCCTAACCCCCTTTATTAAGGGGGAATACCTGTTCTAAACCAGAGGATACGAATCTGTGGATACTATACTAATTCGCTAATCTCTAATTCACTAATTCGCTATTTTCAGGAGAATCCTCCATTTCACTGACCCATTACTGTTTACCGTAGTTAAATATCGTAATTAAATATCAAATATAACCTGCGTTCTAAAATATCCTTCTTTTTCTTCTATTTTTAATTGATGGTAGGTTACAGTTTTAATTTCCCGCAATAGTTCATGTCGATTTGGGTCATACAGTTCTCCAGATGCCTTTGCTTTAAGAAAAGTAGTCCCGATTTCCTTGATACTAAATTTCTTAAATATTAAATTCTCGACATTATGATTATACACCAATTCACTTAAAAAGGCAACTAAAATTTCCTCAAGGTCATTTCCTGAAACCTTAATGTCCACAGTTTTTGTGAGATTAACTTGATTTAAGTCAAAAACTAAGATGCTAAACATTCCGTAGGCAGTATTCTCAAAGGCTTGTTTAAGTGTTTTTCCATAGCCAATGATGCCAATATCTGCAGTATGTTCAAAGATGTTAAATCGTTTCATTCTCTTTCCTCCATCAATTAAAGGATACTATTTTAATTGAGATTTGTCAATATTTTTTTTAAGAATCTCTCCAAAAAAAACTTGACATAAAAGATTAAGTTGGTATAATATATAATATGTTTAATAAAAAATTATGGCTGATTTATATTATTTGTGGAATTTTACTGGGTTGTGGACAACCAAAAGAGGATGAATCTATCTTCAAAAGCCGATTATCTGCTGATGTAACTACATTAGATCCGGCTTTAGTCGTTGATGTTTCAGGGGGGATGTTAACGGCTAAATTATTCAATGGACTGGTAAAATACAATGAAGAAATGGAAATAGTTCCTGATATTGCTGAAGGCTGGGAAATCTCAAAAGATGGAAAGACATATACATTTTATTTAAAAAAAGGGGTGAAATTTACTAATGGTCGTGAGGTCGAGTCCTCTGACTTTAAATATTCTATTCAACAAGTTTTAAACCCAAAAACAAAATCCCCTCGCACCTGGGTATTTGATAAAATATTAGGAGCAAAAGATTGTCTGACAGGAACAACAACTGATTGCTCAGGATTAGTTATAAAGGACAAATGGACACTCCAGATAATTCTTGAAGAGGCGTTTGCACCTTTTTTAGGATTTTTAGCGATGCCAACGGCGTATGTTGTGCCAAAAGAAGATGTTGAAAAATGGGGTGATGACTTCTCAAAATATGTAGTTGGCACAGGCCCTTTTAAATTGGAAAAATGGGTCAATGATGAAAAAATAGTCTTCGTGGCAAATCCGGATTATTTTGAGACAAAACCAAAGGTAAAAAGATTAGAATATCGCATCATACCAGAGGAATTAACTGCCTGGGCAGAATTTGAATCTAAAAAATTAGATGCAATAGCTATCCCAACAACCGTATTTGACCAGGTAATCACTGACCCCAAATGGCAAAGATACATCGTCAGTCAATCAGGAATGAATGTTTATTATTTAGGGCTAAACTGTCAGAAACCGCCTTTTGATAAAGTAGAGGTGCGACAGGCTCTAAATTATGCCATTAATAAAGAGATAATTTTAAATACCGTCCTAAAAAATCGGGGAATTATTTCGCATGGTCCAATACCTCCGATAATTCAAGGTTACTCAAATAATCTTAAACCTTATGAATACAATCCTCAAAAAGCAAAAGAATTATTAACTCAGACTGGATACCCAGATGGCTTCTCAATGAAAATATACCAGAAAAGTAGTCGTGAGGTGTTAGAGATTACGGAAATATTACAGGCTCAATTAAAAGAAGCAGGAATAAAGGTAGAAATTGTGCAACTTGAGTGGAGCACTTTAAAAGAGATGATTAATGAAGGAAAAACTGATGCCTTTTATCTTGCCTGGATTGCCGATTATCCAGATGCAGAGAATTTCTTGACCCCACTTTTTCATTCAAAAAACTTTGGGAGTGGTGGAAATCGTGCATTTTATAAAAATCAAGCAGTTGATGAATTAATCGAACAGGCTCAACAAACTATTGATTTAGATGAAAGGATAAAATTATACCAACAAATTGAAACTAAAATTCATAAAGAATGTCCGTGGGTATTTCTTTGGCATCAAAAGGAATTTAGCCTTCATCAACCCTGGATAAAAGGCTACAAATCCTATCCAATTTGCAATGCAGATAAAGGAACCTCAATATCACGAAATTGTAACCGTTCAGGTGGTAATTTACCGCAGAGACGCAGAGGAACAGAGAAGAGATTGAAATAAATCAGACAACAGAAAAGATTATTGAGGCAATCATAGTAATACATTGGCCCTCAAAACCAAATTTGTTAATCAATCATGATATGTCGGTTTTCAAAAGCTTGCTCTGATGAAAATCCGTGATGGAATGAAGCATGTGGTAAATAGTTTTTAATTTTTTCTCTGCGTCTCTGTGTCTCTGCGGTGAACGGTGACACGAAATTAAAAGCGAGTAATGGGTAACTAATTACCAGTTACCAGTTACCAGTTACTAAAGAAGGAGGAAAAATAAAAAATGGGTAAAAAGTATTATCTGATGTCGCCAGGACCTACCTCAGTTCCACCAGAGGTAAGTTTAGCTGAGGCAAAACCGATTCTTCACCATCGGACAAAGGACTTTGAAGCGGTGCTTGGTAAGGTAAATGAGGAGATAAAATATCTATTCCGAACACAAAATGATGTTTTTACCTTTGCTTCATCAGGAACAGGGGCAATGGAATCAGCCGTGGCAAATCTGCTCTGTGCTGGTGATACTGCTCTGGTTGTCCGAGGTGGAAAATTCGGTGAACGGTGGGGAAATATCTGTAAGGCTTATGGTGTTAATTTTATTCCTTTAGACATAGAATGGGGTTGTGCGGTTAGCGCTAATGAGATTGAGGCTAAATTAAAGGAGAATCCAGATATAAAGGCGGTATTTACTACCCTGTGTGAGACCTCTACGGCAACCCTTATGCCGATTAAAGAAATTGGTGAGGTAGTTGCCAAAACTACTGCGTGTCTGGTGGTAGATGCGGTTAGCGGTCTGGGCGTGGATGAATTCAGGATGGATGAGTGGAATGTCGATGTCGCCGCAGTTGGCTCTCAAAAGGGCTTGATGATTCCACCAGGATTGGCTTTTGCCGCAGTTAGCCCCAGGGCAATGGCAATGAGTAAAACTTCGACCTTACCTAAATTCTATTTCTCTTTTGCGGCGTATAAAAAAGGATTGGAATCTGGTGAACCGCCTTATACCCCTCCTGTTTCTTTGATTTATGCCTTGCAACAGGCACTTGATATGATTAAACAGGAAACTATAGAAAAGGTATGGCAAAGACATGCCATTTTGGCACAAGCTACCCGCGCCGGAATTACAGCATTAGGCTTACGACTCCTATCAAAAAACCCGGCAAATGGACTGACGGCGGCTTTTGGACCTGGAGAAGATGACGCCGGGATTATTGTTAAAAAATATAGCCAATTAGGGATAACCGTAGCCGGCGGTCAGGACCATCTCAAAGGAAAAATATTTAGAGTTGCTCACATGGGTTATGCAGAGATGTTTGATGTCATCATGGCTATCTCTGCCTTAGAAATGATACTGATGGAGATGGGCTATAAATTTGAGATTGGGGCGGGGGTAAAAGCCGCTGAGGAGGTACTCCAGAAGGTATAGCGAATTAGAAGACTTAATGAGTGATAACTATTGTCGGAGAAAATTATGGACAAACAGATTAAACAAATTACCGAAGATATAGAGTTCATAAAAGGTGTCTATAAAAGATTAATAACAATGCTCCCATCTTTTAACATTACCGATAAAGATATTTTGCCCTATGGATTAAAACCCCATACAAGGTCTGTTAGTTGGCTTGTTGAGCAAGTTATCACACAACAAACCAAATATAGAGCAAAACAACTGGGGCTTGATGAGGTTAATTTTGATATGCCTGATACTTGCCTCCATGATTGTGAAATTAAGGTTGGTGATAAAATTTACTATGTTAATGTAAAGATTCATAATGTTGCTATGAGAGAAAATAAAAATGATATTGCGGCGGTTGAGAAACTTTATATGCAATATGCTAGTAATTCTACTTACAATTTAATTTATGCTTGTTTTGGGATAGCATTCAAAGATATAAATATCAAATTTGACCCAAATTATTTATGTTTATTTTCTCCACAATTTCTTACTATTTATATTAACCCAAGAAATGATAAAATCCAGGCATATTATCATCATGAACCAGTACATAGGATAAGAAAGGAATTTTTAAAATTACTTCGCGATAGTTCAAAGAGCATAATATTAGAATCTCAAAAGGAAGATTAGATATGGAAGAAATTTTAAACAAAATTTTTAATGAAGATATGTTAAAAGGAATAGATAAAGTTCCCAATAATTTTGTAGATTTGGTTATATCTGACCCACCTTATTGTTTAGGTAAGGACTATGGAAATAACTCAGATAAATTAAAACCTAAAGACTATTTAGAATGGAGTAAAAGATGGATAGATGCTGTGATACCTAAAATAAAAAGTACAGGTAGTTTTTATATCTTTCTTACCTGGCAACATAGTCCAGAAATTTTTAGCTATATGAAAACAAAATTAATTATGTTAAATGAGATTATTTGGGATAGAAAGGTGCCAAGTATGGGTGGAAGCACCAGAAAATTTTCATCTGTCCACGATAATATCGGATTTTTTGTAAAAACAAAGAATTATTATTTTAATATTGATGCCGTAAGAATTCCCTATGATGCAGAAACTAAAAAAGCAAGGACTCGTTCAATCTTCGTAGGTAAAAAGTGGCTTGAAATTGGGTATAATCCAAAAGACCTGTGGAGTGTAACCAGAATTCACGCAGAAGATCCAGAAAGAGAAAACCATCCAACGCAAAAACCGTTGGAGATTATAGAAAGAATTATTAAAGCAAGTTGCCCAGAGGAAGGAATTGTCCTTGACCCGTTTATGGGTACTGGAACAACAGCGGTTGCTTGTATAAAGATTAACAGAAGTTATATTGGTTTTGAAATAAATCCTGACTACTGTAAAACGATTGAAAGAAGAATTAAAAAAGTAACGAGTATCCCACTCCTTTTTGGCATAATAGAAAGAGACAATTTATATAGTATTAATAAACAAGGGAATTTATTTGAGAGAGAAGAAGTCAGAAAAACAGCATAACTCAGCATATAATACAACATAATAAGCTTTGTGCCTTACAACTTTTATTTTGCATACAACCGTTAATAATTAGTAACTATTCACCTTGTAGGAAAGTAGGAGAGTAGGGAAGTAGGAAAGGGAAAGAATTGGTGCAACAGATGTGCAGAGCGGCTGTTTCTATTCCAGCAAATATTGCAGAAGGTTTTACCCCTCTTCCTACTTCCTACTTTCCTACTCCCTACTTGCTTGGTATGCTGAATAGTTACAATAATTATTAGTTATCAGTTTTTGAATGGAGTTAAAAGATGCAAATAAACAAAAGGTTAATGTGGGTTAATCTTATTTTAATAATCTTGTTATCCAGTGGCTGTGTCGCACTACCTCATAAGCCTACTCCTAAAACCCCACAAGAGATAGCCAGAGCATTAGAACAAGAGAATTTTGACCTGGCTACGGCATACCACAAGGCCGGGATGTTGGAAGAAGCATTATATTTCTCTAAGGAGGTATTGAAGTTAAATCCACAACATCAACAGGCTCAGGAACTTCGAGATAAGATATTAGATGAATTAAAAAAGGAGAAAACACCACCCACACCTGAAGAACCAAAACAAGAACCTTTACCCTCTTTAAAAGAGATTCAGCCGCTTCCTGCTAAAGAAATATCGCCTCTAAAAGAAAAAGAGGCTATTGCTGAAATTGAGGAATTACCTGAAAAGGAAGTAAAGTTAGAGATAAAAAAAGTGCCGGCACAAAAACCTCCGCCGGCGGTGCCCGAGTTACCTTTTTTTGAATTTGCTAAAGAATTACGCACAAAAAAGTTATATGCGGATGCTATTACAGAACTCTCAAATATATTAAACGATTATCCAAATACTCCTTTAAAAGAAAAGATAGATTTTGAATTAGCCAATAATTATTTTGACCAGGCTCAATACGATAAGGCGTCAAATCTTTTCTCTCAAATTATGGCACAAAAAAAAGACCTTCAATATGATGCTCAATTAATGCTTGCAAAATGTTATGAAAAAACAGGAGACCAGGAAAAAGCAAAGATAGAATATCTAAGATTGATTAAGCGTTTAAATATTCTTACAGTTCCTAAAATAGAAGAAGTAAGTAAAGAAGTTACGGCATTAAAATCTATTTTAGACAAAACTACACCGCTTCCTCAAAAAAAGGAAGATTTAGAAGCAGAAGCTCATCTTGGTGTCGGGAATGTGTATCGTGCAAGAAAGGAATATCGCCAGGCATTAGTCGAATATGATAATACGATAAAAAAATCTCCAAAATCTCCGGTCTCGGCAGATGCGGCTTTTTATATTGCGGATATTTATGATAATGTCATAGAACTCAGGGATTATGAGCAGGCAGTAAATGCCTACACTCGAGTCATATCGGACTATCCAGACAGCAAATGGATAGATAGAGCTAAAGAGCGGAAAAAATATTTGATAGATAATTATCTATAGTAGTTATTAACGAAAATTTCTCATAGAACAGATATAGCAACAGGGTTGATGGTTGATAGTTTATGGTTGATAGTTTATAGTTGAATGACTATAAACTATACACTATACACTATAAACTATACACTATAAACTATAAACCATAAACTATAAACGAGTTTTGCATTTTTAGTTTTAAATTTTAAGTTTTTTCCTGCCATCTCTTATTTTTTGCCAAAGTTTAGTAAGTACACAAAGGAGGTATCAAAATGAAGAAAAAAACAGGTGCACAAGAACATACTATTATTATCAGCACAATATTAGGCAGTATCCTCGTGTTTGTGCTGGGGTTCTTTTTGGGACGAGCCTGGGTATTGATGCCACAGGAGAAAATGACTAAAGTTAAAAAAACTACTCCTGTGGTCAGTGAGCAAAAAGAGGAGGAATTTGAAGATACCCTATCCCAACTTCGAGAACAAAAAAGAATGATTGAAGAATTGGAAAAACAAGAAACCCAAAAAATTGAAGAGGGAAAACGAAAAAAGGAATCGGAATTGAGGTTAGCTCAATTAAGAGAAAAAAAGAAACAAGAACAACAAGAAAAAGAGTTAGCTAAAAAGGAAGAGAAAGAAAAACTGCTTGCGGACCAAAAAGAAAAAGAAAGATTAGCCAAACTTGCACAGGAAAAAGAATTAGTTAGGAAAAAAGAGGAAGAACAAAAACGCAGATTACAGGAAGAACTAAAAAGAAAACAAGAGGTTGAAAAGAAGGCACTTGAGGCTAAACAAAAAGCAATTAAGGAACAAAAACCACAACCACCAGTTGAAGAAAAAGAAACTCCTTCTTCTCCTTCTCAAGAGGAATTTACAATTCAACTGCAATCCTCACAAAATAGACAACGGGTTGAAGAATTACTCACAGAATTAAGAAATAGAGGCTATTTAGCCTATGCCATCCAGGTTGACCTCAAAGAAAAAGGCATCTGGTATCGAATTAGACTTGGGAAATACAATAGCCGTGAAGAGGCGTTGAACGAAGCGGAGAAATTAAAAAATAAAGGCGTCATCAGTAGCTACTTGATTACTAAGAGGTAAATAGGAATTTCTTTCTATGCCTTCCGGAATAACCGAATTAAGAAAATCATTCCCATCATACCGAGAATAATGTTAGGTATCCACATCGCTAAAAGAGGCATAAGTAATCCTTTTTCTGCTAAATTTTCATTTAGTTTTAGCAGAAGATAATAGATAAAGACAATTAAAATACATGTGCCAAATCCAATTGATTTCTCTTTATGTTTAACCATTAGACCTAATGGAACTCCAATAAGGATAAATGCCAAACAGCCAAATGGCATGGCGATATGTTTACCCAATTCAATGAGTAAAGGTTGGAGATTTAAGTTTAATTCTTTGTATCTTTTTATCTCTTCTTTTAATTCCACGATGGTCATTGCCTCAATACTCTTGGGGAGATTTTGGTTTATTTTATTCTCATTTGCGGCTAAATTAACTGTATGAACATCAAAGGCTAATACATGATATTTAGAAGGGTCTTTATCATCAACATGATGAATAACTCCATCTTGCAATCTTAAGATTACCCCTTTGTTAGTTTTTGAGTATATCGCCATTTTAGCGAAGATAGCTTCTTTAGGCACACCTAACTCACCACCATATTCGCAGATGTAAATACCTTTCAACTGTTGTTTTTCTTTATCTAACTTATCAATAAAAAGTTCCCTTTGCCCAATTTTAATAAATCTTTTTTCCTCAAGGTAGCTGGATGGCTGTTGCAGAAGTAACTCTGATTGAATTTTTTCAATTGTGAAATTAGTCCAGGGTAATAAAGTCTCTGCAATAATTAATGTAATGAGGCTAAAAAGTATTCCGGAGATAATCATCCAGATAATTGAAGAAATGAGGCTTATGCCACTTGCCCACATAGCCGTAATCTCATTTTCTGCTTTAAGTTTTCCCCAGGTAATTGTTGTTGTCATAAGAAGAGCGATTGGGAGAGAAATATTAAAGGTAGCCGGGATATAGCATAAGAAAAGTTCAATAATCAAAATTCCAGGAATTTGTTTTGTAATTATCAATTCACTTGATTTGAATATCTCGCTCAAGAAAAAAATGAATGTAAAAAGACACATCCCAAAGAAAAAAGGGAAGATATGCTCTCTTAAAATGTAGCGATGAATGATCTTCATAAGTAAATTATAGCATAAAAATAGGCAAAAGTCTATAATTTTCTGTAACTGTAGTTTCGTCATTTTTTATCAAAGATTAACCACAGAGAACACAGAGAAATTTTTCGACCTGTGCGGTTAGGTTATAGACTGCCAATAACCCTTCATTTGTCTTGCTTTTAAAACAAACTTCCATAAACATGCCTCAGCTTTAGTCATTTCTTTCCGTAACTTATTTGCGAATGGTTGAAATTCCTTATTGTATGCGTAATTGTTAGATTTGTCAGATTTCACATTCCACCCCCTAACCCCCGCCAGCGGGAGACACACAAAAAAATATTTGACAAAAAAATGAAAATGGTATAATATATTAAGTTGGGGGGCTGGAGTTATAATTTTGGATTTTGAGATAAAACGCTCATGTCCACAAGGTGAGAAATGTAAGTAATCACAATCCAATCTAAAAGGAGGAATAAAAAAATGAAGAGGATTTTTTGTTGGTTTGGAGGAGTGCTTATTTTAGCAAGTTTATCCGGGTGCTTTGGTATGGGGATGATGCCTAAAGCAGAACGCAAAATAATGGGTGTGATGTATAAGGCATACAATGAAATGGAGAAAGGTAATATAGATAATGCCATAAAACAGTTGGAGGAATATCAATCTACTCATCCCAATATTCCTGATGTTAATCGTGAATGGTTTATAAGTAGCCTGGCAGACGCCTATGAGAAAAAGGGAGATCTTAAGAAGGCGGTTGAGTTACTTGAAGAAATGGTTGAGAAACAACCTTACTACCTTGAAAATGTTTATTATCAATTGGCAAGAGTATATCTAAAACAAGGTTTGGAAGATAAATTAGAAGCATTATTAGAAAAATGTAGGAGACTAAATGAGGTAAAGTTAGATTTGGAGATTGGTCAGATTTACGAAGAGGCAAAGAAATTTAAACAGGCAATCGAGATTTATAAGAAGGCAATTCAACAAATTCCATCTTATTTTCAAGGATATACTCAGATGGGAAATGCATATCGCAAACTTGGAGATCTTAAAGAATCTATCCAAAACTATGAGAAGGCAGTGGAGTATAAACCAGAGAATTTTGAGGCGTTAATGTGGCTTGGTGGATTGAATGCCATAAGTGGTAAGAAAGATAAGGCAAAAGATGCCTTTGAAAAGATACTCGAAATATATCCTGGAACATGGTTTCTCGATTATAAAAATATCCAGATGGTAAAACAGATAATAAATTTCATAGACTCTCCTGCTTATAATCAATTTCTTCAAGATGAATTTCCTATTAAATATATGGGGAATGATATGAATTTGGCTATTGAGGCTTGTAAAGAGAAGATTGCTAAAGAGTCTGAGATTTCAAAGTGGCATTTCTATTTAGGGGTATTGCAGTCTCTAAAAGAAGAGAATAAAGAGGCAAAAGAGGAATTTAAAAAGGTAATTATTCTTGCCCCACATTCACTTGAAGCAAAGTTATCTAAGGCAATTATGAATACTTTATCTGAATTCTAAATTCCCCTTGAACTTCCAGCAGATTGTAACTCTGTAACCGTTCAGGTAATCCTTTACCGCAGAGACGCAGAGGAACAGAGAAGACATATAGTAACTATTAACCAAAAGTTCACATTAGTATTGTTGATAGTTGATGGTTGATGGTTGATAGTCTATGAAACTATCAACTATAAACTATAAACCATCAACCCTGTTGCTATATCTGTTCTATGAGAAATTTTCGTTAATAACTACTATAAAAGATGTGGGTAATGATTAGGATGAAAATCAGGGATGTTAAGCGTCTTGTCCATAGATTTTAATTTTTTTCTCTGCGTCTCTGTGTCTGTTATGTAAAGTGTCAAGCTTTTTTTTATTTTTTTACTTAAGAAAAGACTCTACGACTTATCTCTATAACTCTACACCTTATTTTTG
>JBFLXS010000060.1 GCA_040755795.1 bacterium
ACTCACTTGCCGCAAAACCATCTCCTCTGACTGTAACCACTGTCCCAATAATGCCTTGCTGTGGACTAATTATGGTTATCCTGCCAATCATCTTAAACCAACTGTAGGCAACACAATCCTTCCCTTTGGCACTCACGGTTATTGTCCCACAGCCTGGCTGTGTATCTGCGGTAAATACAGCAGTGAACCGACCCAGTCCATCACTTAAGATTACCGCTATCGTCGGGTTAGTCCCAAAGTCGATATAGATTAACTCACTTGCCGCAAAACCATCTCCTCTGACTGTAACCACTGTCCCAATAGTGCCTTGCTGTGGACTAATTATGGTTATCCTGCCAATCATCTTGAACCAACTGTAGGCAACACAATCCTTCCCTTTCGCACTGACGGTTATTGTGCCACATCCTGGCTGGGTATCGGCAGTAAAGGTTGTGGTAAATGTACCTTGAGCTGTAGATAATACGGTGGCAATTGTTGGATTCCTCCCAAAGCCTATGGTTACTCTTTCTAATGCCGCAAAACCATTACCTGCCACTGTAACCTTAGTTCCAATTAGACCACTTGTAGGAGTAACTAAGACAATATTCCCGCGAATAATGAAAGTATCAACAGCATTTTGACCAGAGGTTAACCCTCTTGTAACTATTGTAGTTGTCCCATAGCCTTGTGTATCAACCTTAAAGTTCCCGCTAAACGCACCAAATTCATCAGTTGTCGTTGTAGCAATAGTCAAACTCTTACCAAAATCTATTGCTATTGCTTCATTCAAATCAAACCCTGCACCTGCTAATTCAACAATACTTCCTACCGTACCCATTGCAGGTGAGACTAAAGTTATCTTTGGCTTGAGTGTAATCACAAAGTAAGAATAGCAACCCTCATTGCTGCTAATTCCTCTAACTAAAATAGTAGTCGTCCCTGCTGGTTGTGTATCTACAGTAAAGGTAACAGAAAAACTGCCAACCTCGCTTGAGATACATGTAGCAATAGTCTTTGTTTTACCAAAATCAACTACTATATCTTCTATTGCTGAATAACCATTGCCTGAAATTGTAACATTAGTCCCTCTTAGACCACTGGTAGGTGAAACAAAAACAATATTCCCTCGAATGGAGAAGGAAACACGGGCACTAACAACAAACCCCGTAGCACTAATGGTATAAATACCAAAAGGCTGGGTCTGGACCGTAAAACTACTCACAAAGCTTCCTAATGCATCAGTAGTAGCTATTGCAATACTCATAATAGTGCCAAAATCAATCCTGATTAATTCTGTCTGAAGATACCCATCACCTTTTATTGTAACTATAGTTCCAACAGTACCAGAGTGAGGTGAAACTAAAGTTATATTAGCAGTCACTGCTATTTGTTCCGCTGACCACTCACTTCCCCTAATCCCGGTATCAATTGCCTGCACTGCCCAGTAATAAGTCCCGGGTGGCAGATTTAAGGTAAGTGATTTTTGTTTGAGTAAATAATTACCAAACAGTGGTGAACCATATTTACCTGTAACTACATCCTCTTTACCAGGTGCAGTGCCTATCCGAATATTGTAATACAAACCTTTTTCAGTAGTCTCAGTATCACTACCTGCATTCCAACTGAATGTAAGCTTGCCATTTGTGTAATTTGAACTGAATTGAGTTGGGAGAGATGGTGAAGTATTAGATTTAACTCCATAGTTTTTATATAGATTAGAAGCTGCATAAAAACTTTTTGACAAAGTAATATCTTTATTGCCTTCAGTACGCAATAAATTCAATAAATCCATTATCTCTTTAGGAGAAATAGATTTTGAGTAAATAGCACTAATTCCTGTTAATACAAGGTCAAGATTTCCATCACTATCTATATCTCCCCAGACTATGGAACTAAAGGATACTCTAAGTAACTCTTGAGTAGTATCCTCTACTAATTTCCCAGATGTATTCATGTAGATTTTAGAAATACCTATAAAAACGAAACTTTCATCACTACCAGTTATTGCCAAATCTAAATCACCATCATTATCATAATCTCCCCAGGCAATAGAACTATTAGATACTCCATATAAATTTTGTGTAGTATCTTCAATCAAAACACCAGAATCATTTCTATAAATTTTAGAAATATATTGACCGCTATTTTCCCTTCCTGTCAATGCCAGATCTAAATCACCATCATTATCATAATCTCCCCAGGCAACAGAACTTTTAGATACACCAACCAAATTCTGTGTGGTATCCTCTATCAATTTCCCTGATTCATTTTTATAGACTTTAGAAATACCAGAGCCCGTTAAGACCAAATCCAGGTCACCATCGTTATCATAATCCCCCCAGGCAACAGAACCATCAGATACACCAATCAAATTCTGTGTTGTATCCTCTATCAATTTCCATAATTCATTTTTATAGACCTTAGAAATACCAGAGCCCGTTAAGACCAAATCCAGGTCACCATCATTATCATAATCTCCCCAAGCAATAGAGCTATTAGATACTCCATATAAATTTTGTGTAGTATCTTCAATCAAAACACCAGAATCATTTCTATAAATTTTAGAAATACATTGACCGCTATTTTCCTTCCCTGTCAATGCCAGATCTAAATCACTATCATTATCATAATCTCCCCAGGCAATAGAACTATAAGACACTCCAGGTAGATTTTGTGTAGTATCTTCAATCAAAACACCAGAATCATTTCTATAAATTTTAGAAATATATTGACCGCTATTTTCCCTTCCTGTCAAAGCCAAATCTAAATCACCATCATTATCATAATCTCCCCAAGCAGCAGAACCAACAAATATACCTTGCAGATTAATTCCAGAATCAACCAAAAGTCTATCAACTACAAGTACTTTGAGGTTTTTTACTTCTTCTGCATTTCCTGCATTATCTACTGCCTGGTAATAAATCGTATGAGTACCTAAAGGTAATGTAAAAGGTTCAACATAAACAATATCAGGCTCTGGATTATCTATAGCATATTTAATTGTCTTTGTACCAGAGACTACTTCATTAGTTGTACCCATCGGGTCTATAGCAGATAAGGAAAAAGTAGCAGTTGGTATTGTATATGACCCATTGATGATACTTGGTATAATAGTAGTTATCGGTGGTGTCATATCTTTTTTAACTAAGGCGGCATAGTCTGAGGTATGCTCTATTTTTGCCTCAATAGTCTTATTTTGCCTATCCACTATCCCACCAATATATTCTGGTATCCCCTGCTCGCTGAGATAGAATATGCCTAATTGCTCAACTTTAATATTTTGCTCTTCATTTAATCCATAATTCTGATTAACAATCTCGCCTGTCTCTATCTTTACTCCTTCTATTTCTGGGTCAGCATCCATTTGCACGCCAATTATTCCATCGTAATTCTGGTCGGTCTCGATGAGGTCATTATTATTAAAATCCAGATAAGTTAATCTAAGTGTTGCGCCGGGTGAAAATTTCAAACCCTTAGGGGCAACATTATAGATTTTATCTAAATAATCAAAAAATGGTTCTAATTCTGGTGTTGAGGTAGCGGGTGTAATCTGGATTGTCGAAGTAACCCAGTTAATCTCCTCTAAAATCTGTGGCGGAATGACTAATTCGATTGACTTGATGGATGTATCTGAGCCAATATCCCCAATTACCGTGCCGCCTATTTCTGCAAAAATAGACCTTTGATAGCTAACCTCTTTTACTGATTTTGTGGCATTGCCAGCAATGTCTAAAGATGTCAATTCAACTATGTATTTACCCGCTTTTAGATTAAGGGGTGATTGGTAGGTAATCTTATCAATCATCTTTGTCCAATTACGCTTTTCTATATCTCCTGACCCATCTCCCCATGTCCCAAACTCTTGTTGAGGTGGTAATGGATTTAATCTAGCAGTCCCAATTAAATTCCTTTTGCTATCATAGACACAGAGTAAATAGCCTTTAATATATCCATCTAATGTCATATCAAGGTCAAAGATGGGGTTATCTGGTGGGGTGTTCACTTCACAAACCCCCTTTATCTTTACGGGTAGAGTATCGGTAGCTAATGTTACTTGACTATGGGTGACATATTCTAATTTATTATTGTAATTAACATAATCGTAATCTCCGGTTGGAAACAAGCCTCCACTGGCAATAGATGCCTCCCGCCTACCCGAGCCATCTCCTTTTGCTGGCGGTATATCCCTGCCATCCCAGATATAAGCATTGGAATTACAGGTATTCGTCGCCATCTCTATAAATTCCATACATTTTATCGGAAATACCCAGGCGAAGCGGGTTAGATTACCACTGATTATATCTTGACTCCCATAGATAGGAACTGTCGGAAAGATAACCTTTTTCTCTATTTGAATAATGGGGTTTGAGTTAGTTACCGGAATTGGTGGTGTGCTCTGATATGTTGGAGAACCATAATCTATTATCGGTGGGAGTGGAGGTGTAGTAATCTGGATAAATCTATTCTCTTTTATCCCATCCCAGAGTACTACATTACCATCAACATCTTTTAGTCTAATCTTTAAGGTATATGTGCCGGATAACACCATAAACCCATAGATATTCCTTCCATCCCAGCCATATTGATAGGTAATTTCATTGTTATTACCCGAAGTAGTTGGTGACCCTAATAGTTGTGTCAACCTTCCTTCATCATTAACTACTATTGCCTCAAGCTCTGGTGCTATTTCAGATATAAAGGAAAAATAAAGCATTGGGTTAGTCTGAAAATCAAATTCTAAAGGAAGGGTTAAGGAATCTATCTTTGGTAACCCTTTCTTAAGTATCTGGCTATAGGCAAGCTTTGATTCTTTACTTGCCTCATCTATCCCTTTTAGACTAAGGTAGTAGGCAGTATAAGTCCCTGAGTCTGGTAACTCAATATTATCCTTATCTTTGCCAGACCAGATAACCTCATTTTTACCTAAATGGACCTCCTCTGTCCAATCCCATACAGGACTGTAGGGTGGGGTATCCTGAAAGAAACTCTCTATATCAGGATACTCAACAGGATTCACCTGGTATATATTTATCGTCACCATCCCTGCTTCTGAGATATTGTAGCCAATGACATTAGTCTTGATACTCTCTGCAAGAGTAATCTCAGGTCCTGTTGTATCTACACGCACTGCCCTGATTTGGCTATTCTGATGGTCTAATTTATCAGTGACGGTTAATTCTAAGGTATAGATACCGCCATCGATTAAATTTGAGGTATTCCAGTTGGTCAAAGTGCCATTTATGACTGAAGTATCTTTTGTAATAATCTCATACCAGGTAGGGTTAGGGTTATGTTCATTCAGGATTCCCTGACAATATTTGAGTTTAAACTCCTTAAAATTTTTATCCCAGGCGGTCCCGCAGATATCCACTTCCGGTAGGGCTATGGCTTGTGAGAAACCTGGCTGGGTTATTATGGCGGTCGGATTGGTGTTGTCTATCTCGATTATCTTAGTCGTCACTGAGCTATGGTTAACCAGGTCAGTGGCAGTCAATCTTAAGGTATATGTGCCATCGGGTAGTGCTAATGTATTCCAGGTAGCTAAAGTGCCCATATCTTTTTGTGGCAGGGTAGAACTGACAATCAGCTTCCAATCTAACGGCGGATTTATCCCTTGAGCATATTCGAGGGTATAAGTACCAAAATGCTTATCCCATGCTCTACCAGAAATAGTGATAGTGCCTGTAAGGAGTTGGTAGCCGGCATCATTATAGACAGTCCCGGCAAAGATATCACTCGTTAGCGAACCTATCTCTACTATTGGTGGTTTTGTATCTATCTCTACATTAACATTGACCGGTTTTGGTGTTGAAATATTACCATAATTATCATCGGCTATCAAACTATTAATTTTATAAGTCCCATCTTTTAATTCATTAAGTGTAAATGGTCCCCAGTGGTATTTCAGTTTTTCAAACCAACCTTCATAATCACCTTTTGAATCGCTGAGCAAATCTACATCAAGTGAGGTAGTATCTGGCGTTAAAACATTTATCTTTGTCTTAATATCATCACTGCCATCTAAGATTTTAGTGTTAAAATAAACCGATTCACCATCACGGAATATACCCTTTGGAGAGGGTACAACCTCTACCGAGTCTATCAAAGGAGCAAGGGTATCTTTGATTCCTTGCACAATAACATTAAAAGTCCTTTGAGTAGTATAGAAATCATTATGGATAATATTATCCACATCCGTAACATCATCTTTAATTTGCAGGTTAAATGTTATCTCTCCTTGCGGGGCATTTGAGGCGATAAGGAAATTATAGTTACCAGCAGTTCTACCTTTAACACCATAAGAGGGATTATCAAGTCCTGGTACCTGCTTTTCACTGCCTATACTTCCAAAATCTTCTGTAGTATCGAATATATGTTTGATGTATGGATTAGATGTAGTTAAAATAGCTTTTACATTATGTGCATAATTTATTTCTGGGGCATTGTAAGGCGGTTCACTATAATCATGAATCATATTACTATAACCTTCATTCTTTAACCATACCGGTATGCCAATTAATTCACCAGGGTCTGCTGATTGGTCATTATCTCCCCATTGGCCATCAGTTATATTTGAGGCATCTTCTACTTGATGAGTATGATATTTAGCATTCAGGTCAAGATTAACATCCTCTATTTTGAATGTATCAACAGCAGAAACTTCTGATTCGAACTTGACAAATAATTCCATCTCCTGCCCTAAGGGAGTATCTGGTAACACATCTGCCCAGAATGTACAGGAGCTTTTCTTTTCTTTATCCGGGCTAATTGGTCCTTCAAATATATCATCATTATCACGATAGATAAGATAATAGTGGGAATCATAAACTACATCCGGCTCATCCATTGGCTCACTATATCCATCTATATAGCCAGTAAGTGTCTCTAATGCTTTATTTCTCATAGTTACACTTATCTCTACTGACTCACCTGCATCTAAATCCAAATCACCATTACCAAATACCTCGTGAATATCACATACTGGTTGTTTAGTAGTCTTAGCTGTTGCTACTATCTCCTGGTCTGTCAGATCATGAGTTGAGTATTCTTGTGTAAGTACAGTTAATCCTGATATTTCTACTGTCTCTTGACTACCGTAAGCCTTAGCCGTAAGTTTTAATCTATAATTTCCTTCAAAAACATCTTCATTAATATTCCATACCTGTGGATACAAATCATTCATAGGTGATGTCTCATCCCATCTGCCATCCCATGGAATTGAATGCTGACCTTGATTAATAGGAGGATTATCAATTGTACAGGCTAACATGTTACCATCTACATTATAAACCTCTATGATAACAGAGTCTGCATTACCATTTAATGTATAGGTGATAGTTGACTGGCTATTTGCAGGTGGGAAGGATAAAGACCTTGGATTAGCTTCAACCTTTTGAATCAGCTGTTTGGTAGTAAAATTCCATTGGTATGCTTGAGCTAATTGATTATGGGCAATATCGCAGGCAGAGGTTGAGATGGTAATCGTATAGGTAGTCTTATATTTCAGTGCCTTACTCAGGCTAAAGGTGACGGTGCGATTGCCATTACTCCAGACCGGGCTATTGAGAGTAACATCAGCTGGAGAGATGGAAAAGGCTTGTGCTGTCGCATCCGTATCCATCGCCTCACTAAAAGTAGCACTGATGCCAGTGGTAACCGAAACATTTACTCCGGTAGGAGCAACACTGACTACTGTGGGTAAAGTTCTATCAGCATAGACAGTAATACTTCCAGTATCTTCATTGCCTTTAATATCCTCTGTCATGACATAGATAGTATAAGTCCCTTCTGATAAGTTTGTGGTATCCCAGTATTCATTTGCATCAGGTTTATTAGTTACCCAGTAGACATAATTTGAGATAGTTGATTGTGAAGTATCGTAGACCAAACTAACAGAATCATTATCAGAAATAGCATCAAATTCAATCTTGTAGGTAGGACTGACGATAGAGTTATTCTGGCTATCTTTAACTTCATAGCCAATCTTATATGGTGCAACAATTGAGCTACCATTACTTTGAGCATCTTTAGCATTTGCTTTAATGTCAACTTGCCCAAAGATAAGAGGCATTCCATTTCTCTCTGGGAAAGGATCTCCACTTCCCTGCTGTACCACCTTAACCCAGTTTACGGTAGGGTCTGATGTATCGGAATAAGGAGTAAGCCCACCTGAACGAAGTGAATTTGTACCACCATTATTTTCTTCAAAGTGGAGGTGGGGTTTCATAGTAGATCCAAAATTTGCTGGATTTAGTATTGTTCCAAGCAAAGTTTGCCCTGCGATGGTCCGACTGCCCACTTGCAATGCGGAATTAGGTTCTATGTGAACATAGTCATAAAATATTCCATTTTCACCTCTAATTTTTACATAAGCTTTTTCCTTTTCTTGAACTGTCGTTCCAATTTCTGTTACCGTTCCATTTACAACAGGGTATACTTCTGTTCCAATACCTTCACCTATATCTATACCCCGATGTAAATGATCTGGTCTATATTCTCCAAGAACTCCGGTAATAGGATGTTGGCTATTGAAGGAACTAATAGGCCACTGATAACCTGATGCTATGATTGGAGATAAGGTAAATAACGAACTTAAAATAAGAAGATTTAATATCTTACTTAACATTTTATTACTCCTCCATTGATTTAGTTTCTATCAAATTACCTTCCTTATCAAAACAATGTTTAATTTTTTTATTTGTGCCTACATGCCAGGTGATTACAGTAATTATATCATCATTTGAGATATTTAGACTCCATATTTCATCTGGAAAATCTAAGCCTAAAATTTCATCCCAACCCTTTGCTATATTTTCTTTTCTCCATAACTCATTTCCTTTTTCATCAAATACAATTAGATGGTGTGCTCTACCTCCTCCATGCCTTCCCGTTTTTTCCAATATCTTATCACTCAACTTCCAGTCAATTGTCCCTATAGTTACAGCAAACCAACTTCCATCTTTTGAAAAATCTATATGGGGTTGCATTCTCTCGTTTTTTACTACTTTAACTAACCCTTTTTCATTGTATATGAGTACAGAGTAACCCCACCCTTCAGGGCTAAAGTGACTAAAGTTACCAACTATATATTTGCCATTAGGAGATAAGTAAGTTACTGCAAGTTTATGAGTAACATTCCATAATATCTTTCCTTCTTTATTTAAAACCTCGCTTTCTACTTTCTCAATACCTTCTACTTTTTCACTGATATTTCCAGATACCTCAGGATAAAATGTTTTTTCAACCAAAATATATTCTTTATTTTTTGAAAGTTTAACCCATAATGTTTTGTTACTTGTATCGATTTCTTTTTTTATTTCTCCGTATTTATCTAAAAATTTGATTGTTTTTACCCTTTCAAAACTAACCGTTTCATCTTTAAGCATCACTACTTTTGGATATTTCACATTCACTATTTCTGTATTTTTCCTTTGTCCCAGCCCCTTCACTCCCAAAGCCATTGCTTCTTTGACCGTCATTGTTGCGATATCAAAGATAACATCAACAATGGGCTCATCAGACTTGTATTCCAAGACAAGTTCTGGCTCTATGGTTTGGGTTCCAATGGTTTCTGTTCCCTTTTCCTCTGCCCATCCTATGCCTCCAAGCAAACTTAATGCAATCAAGCAAGCTATCCCTTTACTTAATTTTTCTTTAAACATCTTAAACACCTCCATATTTCTTAATTTTAAAGGTAATTAACATCTATCTACATCAATAAACCAAATTAAAAGATTTCCTTTATTATCACGGATACGAACCCATCCCTTAGGTATTGTCTCATATGTATTATAATTAAAATCACCTATTTGTGCCCAATCTCCAACAATTTTTATTAATGTGCCAAGATTTAATATATCAGCTGGTATCCAATAATAATTTCTTCCCCAAAAATTTTCTCCAGGGAAATTCCCTACATTTTTTCTAATCACATCTTCCGGAAAAAAAGGTAAGATTTTTTTAACATATATCACTTTACCGTTGGGTTTATTAAAATACTTAACAAAATGAGAATTTTTTTGAGTTATGGCACCTAAATATATAATATCCGTGCCATTTAAGGCAGTAGTTTCAGAAAACAAAATTACTCCTCTATCTTTACCCTTAATTTTTACCCACCCCAATACTCCACTATTTACATTATATATAATTTTTGCATATCCATTTTTGACTGCAAGAAGAGGAAATTTGCGTGTAGTTTCAGTCATAGATCCTGAAAGATAACCAAATACACTTAAAGGACAAATATTTGTATCTTCCGGACTGTAAGATTCAAGTATAACAGGCGATTTTCCGTAAGGATTGCTAAAAACTATAAGTGAAGTATCTCCTTGATATTGAAAAAGGATTCCTATTGCCTTTTGCCAGATTTTTGGTGCATTAGATTTAATAAACATAACTTCCCCAGGTGCCTCAGCAAAAGCTGGAGAAATCAGTAATATCAAAAAGACAATTAACCATCCCAATTGTTTTTTTAATCCCTCTTTAAACATCTTCACCACCTCCATTTCGATTTTTTATTTTTTTAATTCGCCATCCCCAATTTTTTCAAAAATGGGACGCAGATTTTCGCAGATTGTCAGGATAAAATTAATTTTACCACTAAGACAAGAAGACTAATGTTCACTAAAATTATCAGTATTTCCTTGATTAGGTCAATTAGAAATTAGAAATTTAATTTTCCATGTTCTTAGTGCCTTAGTGTTTTTTTTAAATCTGTGTTTATCTGCGTTCATCTGCGTCCAAATACTTCTTAATGAGACGCAAGTCTTATTTTTATATCTAAACTTTTGCGTTTTTTGCTAACACTTTGTATTTCAATCTCTTGTGTAAATAAGGGGAAACGGGAAAGGGGGAAAAGGAAAAAGAAGTATTTTTCTCTAAGTATAAGAAATATAGTTAGTTATACATGAAATTTTTTCCCCTTTCCCCAATTTTCTCCATTTCCCCTTTCTTACACCTTAAAAAAACGCAAAAGTTCAATTTATATTTTAATAATTTTAGGTGTTAAAGTAATAACTATTTCTCTTGTTGTATCTTGTGATATTTTTCGTTTAAAAAAATAACCTATTATGGGAATACTACCTATTATAGGTACCTTTTTTTCTGTAAATACTTTATCTTCTGTTATAAGTCCACTTATAAAGAACGGTTGACCATCTTTAAGAATAACAGTCGTATTGGTTTTTCGAGAAGTGATGATAGGTTGATTTTGATTTGTAAAGCCATTTAATGTATTATAATCAGTATTAATGGTTAATTTAATAAGGCCAGTTGTAGTTATTTGCGGAGTTATTTGAAGTGTTAATCCAACATCTTTTGATGTCTCTATCTTTTCATAAGTAGATTGTGGAATATAATATATCTTATCAGTAAAGTCCAATTCTCCTGTTTGGTTGTTTAAGATTGAGATTCTTGGGGTAGCTTTGATTTTGGCAGAACCTTTACTAACTAATAGATTAATAAAATCAGATAAAGATAATGGAACAGAAATATTTCTAATATTTATATCAAAATTTTTTCTCAATGTATCCTCCCACCTTTCATAAATATTATTATATTCCTTCCTTTTTGAATATTCATTCCATGACTCCTGATAATACCTTCCACTTGTATTAAAACTTAAGAATTCAAAGATATGGTTCCAATCTACTCCTACTTTCTTGCCTTTAGCATATATAACCTCCATCACTGTCACTCCAATTTCCACTTGCTCAGATAGAATATCAACATTTTTAATAACCTCTTTAATTTCAGTAATTTTGCTTGGTATATCTGAGATCATAACTGTATTTAAGGTATTGTCACAAACTATCTTACCTTTACTTGTTAATCGTTGGTTGATAAATGGTATTACTGAATTCACAGAAATATTTTGGAACCTATAAAAGTAATTTTCAATACCATCATATCCTGAAGTCTTTTGCTTATCCAGCTCCTTTAAAGCCTCAATTATCGAATCTACTTTTGATGGAATATCGGTGATTAAAACAGCACTTTGGTCTTTTAAAACGGCAAAAGAACCATCATCGCTTAATGAGGATGAGATAAAATCTACCAATTCCTCAGCAGAAATATTTTGGAATTTATAAATCTTTGAAATAGTTAAATCATCCTGGTCTTTGATGATGCGAAGGTTTATATCATCTTTTGAATTTTTTATCTCTAATTGAATAGGAATCTCTTCTGAATAAACCATAGTAGTCCATAATGTACCAGCAAGCATTCCTATTGCCAGCAGGCAAACCAATCCTAAACTCATCTTATTCCTGACCATAATCTTCCCCCCTCCTAAAGATTTTAAAGATTTTTTAAAAGATTGTTTTAGGTTAAACATTTTAAATCAACCTCCTATTTTATTGGTAATTGGTTAAATGGTAACTGGTTAAATAGTTACCACTCACCAGTTACCACTCACCAATCAATTGAAATTCATGGAAATTTATTGTCTTCTTTACCACCAATTTTTATTATATTTTCACTTATTTCTATTTATTTCCATTTCTTTTCTATTACACGGATTTATCGGACTTTTTTATTTCCTTTATCCGTTTAATCCGCTAAATCCGATTACTATATTTCATATAAACTCTAAAAATAATAATGTATGCCCATTTCACCGTATAACAGATTTTCAGATTTAATATTGTCTTTTTCTTTTTCATTACTTGGAGTATCTTCCTGTTTAAGATTTATACGAGAATATCCAATTTCTACGCTAAAGCCAAGTCGAGGAAGTTCCTTAAAGTAATACTCTATCCCTCCAAAGAGTTCATATTCTCTCCCCGTTATTCTCTCGGTGCTCACAGAAGAAGGATAAAAAACATACTCCCTTTTCTCCTTTTGTCTACTTATTCCAATCCCAATATAAGAATCTAAGTTATTTTCATTTTTTATCTTATACAATACTCTTCCTCCCATAAGAAATTCTTTGTTTTTATAGTCGAAATCTTCGTTTTCATATTTCTTACGGTTATATACCAATTGTAATCCCAATGAATTTCTGAACCAAATTCTACTACTTATTCCACTCATTCCGTCTTCATCAGGATAATTCCCTACACTTAATGCTCTACCGAGAAATCCTATTCCAATAACTATATTTTTATTAGTTCTTTGATAACTTTCTTCTGGTTTTTGGCTTTCAAGATTATCATCCATAGCAAAGCTAATATTTATATTTACAACCAAACTTACAACCAAAAAGCTAAATAATCCTTTAAGTAACCACATATTTTTCCCTCCTGAAGATTCTTTTAAGTTTAGTAATTTTTATCTACTTCCGTTTTAATATAGCGATTGCTTGTATGCTTTATTCTTCTTTAACCTATTACGATAAATTTTACTGACCACTCAGAAGAACCAAGTTTTACTTTACAAGTATAAAGGTTAGTTACGACATTAACTGTCCATTTAACTTCATATTCCCCTGCTTCTGAAATGTATCCATCATAAGGTGTAGCTACCTCACTTTGACCCAGATAAATTTTAATAGTTACATGCATTCCTTGGCTTAAATTAAACTTAATTTTTAAAGGATCTTCTTTTTTAACAGGATTGGGATATACATAAAGGAACTCTGTTACTGTTGGTAATTTTACCTCAGCTACTGCGTACTTATCCCCAAACGAATCAGCTTTTGCTTCGACATAATTTTCTGACGGATGTGGGGTAGAGGACAGTTCTGTCCATGTTTGTGAGCCAACCTCAAATTTAAATATCTTTAAGTTATTTTCGTTTTTACCTGCTACCTCCTGGTCAGTGTATGGAATTGCAATTTTTACCGTTTGGGTTGCCTCAACATAACTTGATATTAGCAGAGTACAAATTCCCGTTACCAAAATTCCTAAAAAAAATCTTTTTTTAATCATCTTTAAATTTACCTCCATGATTTTTATTTGATTTGGTAGTTTTAATATATCATATATTTCTGATTATTGTCAACAATTTCATTGTTGAACTTATCGCCTTTGGCACACTTTGGATTCCGAGAGCTTGCTCTCGCTTTGCAGACCAGAGTGTTGCTTTTGCCGTAAAAGCGGTGGCACGCCCCCACACTCCATAGAAGAAATTCCTATACTATCAAATTATTATATCGTATATATCTATTATTGTCAAGAAAAAAAATGTCTATTGCCTCTTTTTTTATCTCTATAATTATGATAAGATATAAAAGGTGATATTATGAATCCACTTTTAATCAAATTAGGTGAAAGAATTCGTACATTAAGAAAAGCAAAGAATATCTCTCAAGAAACCCTGGCTGAAAAAGCAGATTTGCATACAACTTATTTAGGTCAAATAGAACGGGCAGAAGTAAATGCCTCAATTAATACTATCTATAAAATTGCTTTAGCACTTGGTATTAGTCTAAGCGAATTGTTTACTTTTTTATCTGATGAAGAATCTACTATTAAAAGTAACCTTCTTTTATCAGAAATTATACAATTAAGTAACAAAACAGATGAGGAAACTATTAAAATAATTAGTAAAATCTTAAAGGATATATTATATTTAACAACTGTCTCTTCACATACGATAAAGTCCTGATTGAGCACTTCTCCATCTAGCTTATAATTTTAAGTTTGACACCCAATAAATAGGTCAGTTTCTCAAAGAATCCTTCATAGCTTCCTTGTGAATCACGAGCCAAAGATTTATCAAATGTAGTATTATGTGGGGCTGATACATTTATCTTTGCCTTGATATCATTACTGCCATCTAAGATTTTAGTGTTAAAATAAACCGATTCACCATCACGGAATATACCCTTTGGAGAGGGTACAACCTCTACCGAGTCTATCAAAGGAGCAAGGGTATCTTTGCTTCCTTGCACAATAACATTAAAAGTCCTTTG
Source organism: bacterium (assembly GCA_040755795.1). Classification (NCBI taxonomy): domain Bacteria; species bacterium. The sequence goes on from JBFLXS010000060.1 coordinate 14,837, forward strand.
AGTAGTATAGAAATTTGTATGTGTAATATTATCCACATCCGTAACATCATCTTTAATTTGTAGGTTAAATGTTATCTGTCCTTGCGGGGCATTTGAGGCGATAAGGAGATTATAGTTACCAGCAGTTCTACCTTTAATACCATAAGAGGGATTATCAAGCCCTGGTACCTGCTTTTCACTGCCTATACTTCCAAAATCTTCTGTAGTATCGAATATATGTTTGATGTATGGATTAGATGCTGAATAGTTACAACGAAATTTATCGCATCACTCCCAATTTACCTGTCTTTGAACTTATATCGTCACGGATGAAATAAATATAGATTCCACTGGCAACCTTTTCACCAGCTGAATTACGACAATCCCATTCCACAACCCCA
>JBFLXS010000061.1:0-2737 GCA_040755795.1 bacterium
TAGCAGAAGGTTTCATCAGTTGTCAATGACATTCTAAATAATATGATTTTCTTACTAAAATAAGAATACTTTTTCCCCTTTTCCCTAATTTCTCCATTTCCCCTTCGTTACACCCTGAACGGTTACCCAGGATAGAATCCCGGACTACGGGGCTAATGTCTAACCGGGCTGATACCAGCAAAAAATCTATTGCACAAAAGGCATAAAAATGGTATAATAACTTTGTCATTCGAGTTCAAGGCTAATCATGTCCCACAATTTTTACTGAACACCGTGAAGAGTGATAATTCACAATTGACAATTCACAATTCACCATTTTAAGGAGATTTAGGGAAGAAATTGTAAATTGTGAATGGTGAATTGCGAATTGTGAATGAATGTAACATTGTCCAGTAAAACTTATGGGTAAAAATAAGAGTTCAAGGAGGGAAATCTATGGAATTTAAAAAAGCTAAGAATTTAGAAGAGGCATGGTATAATTTTGATCCAGATTTAACCTTACCAATGCCTGAAGGCCAGGCGTTTTATGTTGAACGAGAAGGATACTCACTTGCCCGTTTAAAATCAAACTTGCTGCGGGTAAAACAACCCAAAAAGTACTTTGTCTGTGGGCATAAAGGCTCTGGTAAGTCTACTGAATTAAATCGCCTTGCGGCAGATAGAGATGTGCAGGAGAGATTTAAAATAGTACATTTTTCTCTTAACGAAACATGTGACTATAAGACATTGACCTATATTGACCTGCCTGTTTCCATCGCCCTGCAGTTAAGAGAAAATACTGGCCTGAAGTTGTCAGATGATTGGAAAAGGGAACTTGACCAGTGGTTTATGACTGTAACCAGGGAAATTGATAAAAAAGAGGGTTATGATGCTGAAGTAGAGGCAGGGGCAAAGACATTTTTTGCCGGATTTAAGCTTAGATTAAAAACCGGAACAACCTGGCGAAGTCATATGAAAAAAGTGATTGAACCAAGATTGATGCCTCTTTTGGAGTTGCTTAACCATGCGGTTACTGAAATTAAAGAAAAAGAGAAAAAGGACCTATTGGTTATCATAGATAATATCGAAAAAGCAGATGATTCTAAAATTAAAGAGATTATTAGAGATAATTACACCTCTTTGATGGAAACAGATATTTTTATCATCTATACCCTTCCTATTTCTCTTCGTGGCGACCGGGAAGTAATAATCCACAGAGACCAATTGTATCCTATCCCATGTATCAAATATTTTGACCGGGGAAAAAGGGATGCGTTTACAGATGGTAAGAAACTGCTGATTGAATTTATTGAAAAAAGGATGAGCCTTGAATTAATTGAAGAAAAAGCCTGCGAAGAAGCAATTCGATTAAGTGGTGGTGTGTTTCGGGAATTGGCAAGAGTAATGCAGATTGCTATTGATTCAGCATTAGAAGCAGACCGAGATAAAATTCTATTTGAAGATTTAGAGAAGGTTCGACATGAGATTGTGAAGTCGTATCAGCCTATTTTAAGGCCAGATGATTATAAGCTGATGTACCAGATTGCCATATCTAACGATTGGTTGGATGATGTAGAATTTATGCTTCAGCATCTTATTGTCTTAGAATATGAAAATGATACTCTGTGGTTAGATGTTCGTTATGCCCTCCTTCAGTTTTTAGAAGAAAAATATCCGGGGAATAAAGATGAAGTAAAAGAGGATTAGGTAATAAATATGGGAAGAGTTTCAAATAATGACCAGGATATTGCTCAGGTAAGTCTAAAACTTCAGCCAACATCCGAAAAAGATGAGATTCAAACACTGCTCCGTTTAATTAGCAAGGCTATAAAAAAAGATAACGCCCTTTTCTTATTTGTCCGATACCAAAATTTCCGTGATGCTCAGAATATGATTAATGTCTTGCAACAAAAGAGTGATACTGGCATTAAGTTCATCTCGATTAACTGTCAGAGCCAAAATATCCAATTTTTATCTCCACACCTTCTTCAGAAGCAGAATACTAAGACGGTATTTTGTATCTTTAATCTACCACGCCACCAAGATTCACAAGGAGCGGAAATTGACCCTAACTTTCTTGAAAACCTGAATTTTACCAGGGACCAATTGCAAGAGCATAAAATCAAGGCTATCTTTTTTCTTACTGAGTATGAACTTTCGGCTGTAATCAACAAGGCAGATGATTTTTGGGCATTCAGACACCGCCTCCTGGAATTGCCTGAAGAGATACAGCATTTCATAAATATCTGGAGCCGTGCGGAGGTTTCTTTTATTGCCTCCAATAAAGAAGAAATCCACAGACAGATTGGATATAGAAAAAGCTTGCTTGATACGGTCTCTTCACCTGAAAAAAAAGTTTCCCTAATTAATGAGATTGCCCAGCGTTATCACCTCCTGGGACAATATGAAAAGGCATTAGTCCTGCTTGAGGAAGGATTGGAGACTTCAAGGAAAATCGGGGATAAAAAAGGTGAAGGGACAATCCTGAACAATATCAGTCAGATTTACGATGCAAGAGGAGATTACGATACCGCTCTTGACTATCTTAACCGCTCATTAAAGATTCGCCAGGAAATCGAGGATAAAAGTGGGGAAGGGAGAACCCTGAACAATATCAGTCAGATTTTTAAGGCCCGAGGAGATTACGATACCGCTCTTGACTATCTTAACCGCTCATTAAAGATATTCAAGGAAGGTGGGAATAAATATGAAGAAGGCAAAACACTGAACAATATCAGTCAGATTTACCATGCCCGAG
>JBFLXS010000061.1:2837-15142 GCA_040755795.1 bacterium
ATTACGATACCGCTCTTGACTATCTTAACCGCTCATTAAAGATATTCAAGGAAGGTGGGAATAAATATGAAGAAGGCAAAACACTGAACAATATCAGTCAGATTTACCATGCCCGAGGAGATTACGAGACCGCTCTTGACTATCTTAACCGCTCATTAAAGATTAGCCAGGAAATCGGGGATAAAAGTGGGGAAGGGACAACCCTGAACAATATCAGTCAGATTTTTAAGGCAAGAGGAGATTACGATACCGCTCTTGACTATCTTAACCGCTCATTAAAGATATTCAAGGAAGGTGGGAATAAATATGAAGAAGGGGCAACCCTGAACAATATCAGTCAGATTTACGATGCAAGAGGAGATTACGAGACCGCTCTTGACTATCTTAACCGCTCATTAAAGATTCGCCAGGAAATCGGGGATAAACCAGGGCAATGCTACACGCTTCACAATATCGCTATGATTGAGGATGCAAGGAAGAATATGGAAGCGGTATTAGCACTGGAGATGGAGGCTTACCGGCTGGCTATGGAAACAAGCGATGCCATGGGACTGTTTCAGGTAGGTAAGTGGCTTGGGCAACTGTTGGTTGGTATGGGTCAAAGAGAAGAAGGCACAGTCATTCTCCAGCGGGCGTTTGAGATTGGTCGGGCAGCTAAGTTGCCGGGCACAGAGCAAATCAGGGATATTTTAGCCCAGCCTGGGGGCTCGTAAGGAGGACATTAGCTTGCTAATGTTCAACAGCAAGATGTTGTGCACTCCATAGTAAGGAAATTTATAGTCTTTGTAAGCATTCAGGTGCTTTATTCATTCCAAATTGGATACTGTTGTGGGGGGCGACCATGAGATTCAAGAATAATGGGGCTCTTGATTTTAGGATCTACCGGGTCGATACGCTCTAATTTTACATCAAATTCCCAATTATCACCAAAATCATACAGGTAGGTCATAATTGTACCAGGCTTAATGTCTAAATCGCCAATAATCACTTCATCAGCCAATAATGGTTCCTCTTTCATATCCGGATGATTTACATTGATAGAGATACCAAAACGATTTCTGTAGGTGAAACAGTAGAGGTGATCGAAGTCAAAATTAAAGGTTCTCAGAATAATGTTACTTAGACTTTCTAAGTCATTTTCGGCTGGTATGGCAATAAGTCGCCATACATTTCCCAGGGACACCTTAAAAATATAGATACCATCTTGAAACTCAGGCTTCGGAAGACTTAGATTCTTACGCCACTGTGGGAAAAAAGGCTGGATAATCGGTTGCAATTCCCCAAAACAAACATCCATTTCGCTTTCCTTGTAAAAATATTTCGGATGATTTAGCACATTACCGAGTAACTGCAAAAGTGCATCTCCAAATGGTGTTCGATGCACCATAGCCATACGCCATCCTTTTCCCTTTTCAGGTTTACCGTGCTGGACAGATATGCACCCAAACAGCTCTAACAGAGCAACAGTATATAATCCTATAATGTAATTTATAAACTCCTCTTTATCTTTATTTCCTACAACTTTTAGTCCTTGAGCCGGTATCTCCTTGAAGAAACTTGACCACTTAAAGATAGGAATATCGAGTGAGGTGCTGTGCTCTCCGAGAACTTCTGGATTTACTTTGAGTAGCCATGTCTCCAGCAGAGTAAAATACCGCTCTGTTGAGTTAAGTTTTTGCCACTCTTGAAGTACTGGCTCATTCAAAACTAAAACCTGTTCTGTCTTAGCTACTTCTATATATGCCAGCCTGGTAGTCCGTAACAAAAGGTACAGTCCATTTATATAAGGATATGATTTTTGAAGTGGACGGCTAAGACCAATCTCAATTGGATGGGTGAGTTGTGCATTGAGTTGACTTAGTAAGTCCATTGGCAAAAGATTATTTTTACTGCTAACCTGGCACCTCTTTGACCCTATAAAACCCAGCAGTATCTCAAAATCACGCAAAACAGTCCCCGGACCATTCTCATCAATAACCTGATTGCGAAGAATCTGTTTGTTTTCAGACGATAAAGAATGTATTTTTGGATTGTTCATCTTTATTACCTCCCTTTTATCTATAAAAAATATTTCGACCTGTGAAATAGGTCAACCTGGGAAAACAAAATTATACCACACTACTTGGTGTCCGAAAAGGAGATAGGGAGATTAACTGTGATTCAGACATTGGACATCAGACACAAGACTATAGACTCTATTTATGCAGGAAATTAGCGACATTTGGGAAACCATCCTCACAACCTCACTCCCTGAATTTTTTCCTAAGCCTTACCTACAGAAGTATAGGCAGGTCTCCCAAGCCTTCATTCTTCTGCAATTTCTGCCCGCTTTAGTCTGATGTCTGATGTCTATAGTCTACTGTCTGAATCACAGGTAATCCTTCTTCACTTACCTTTATTTTATAATAGCATATTTTATCGGAATTGTAAAGAAAAATTAAATAAAATTATTGACAATAACATAATTAATGGATATAATTTAAACAAAAAGAGTAATAGTGTTTCAAGAACCACAGATAAACACAGATGAAGACAGATAAACACAGATAAACACAGATAAACACAGATAAACACAGATAATTAAATGAGTTAATCTGTGTGTATTTAAAAAAGATGTAGATGGAAAAAGGGTTTAAGTATAAAGAGATAACCTATCAAATTTTAAATGCCGCCTTTGAGGTTCATAATATTCTTGGATGTGGGTTCTTAGAGAAAGTTTATGAGAATTCAGTTGTTTGTGAGTTAAGATTAAAAAGGATGAAACTTGAGGCTCAAAAGAGAATAGAGATATTCTATAAAGGAAAAGAAGTAGGAATATATGTAGCTGATTTGATAGTAGAAGATAAAGTAATAGTAGAAGTAAAGGCAGTAGATGAGATAAGCAAGATTCATAAGGCTCAATTGTTAAATTACTTAAAAGCGACTGGATATGAAGTGGGACTTATTTTAAATTTTGCTAAGACTAAATTAGAATATGAGAGATTAGTTGTATAAATGATAAACACAGATACAAAATAAATCTGTGTTAATCTGTGTGCATCTGTGGTTTTATTTCTGAATTGAAGAGAAGGAGTAGTACTTATGGAAGAGCTTAATCAGATAGAAAAAGAGGAGTTAGCTAAACGGATAAACTGGCTGATAAATATCAGATGGGTAGCCGCTACATTCCCATATTTTATATTTGTTTTATCTGCACAGCGTGGTGAGGTACAAATTGGCTTTCCTGAAATTTTTCCTTTAGTTGAATATGTACTTAATATATTTTATATCATAATGGTTCGATTAAAAAAATGTTTACGATTTATTGCCTATTTCCAATTAATTGTAGATTTACTTCTTATTACCGCAGGGGTACATTTTACAGGTGGCCTGGGCAGTTGGTTTGACATATTTATCTATTTTATCATCATTATTGCTGCCCGGGCTTTACTATCATTACGAGCAAGTATTATCTTTGCAGGTATGAGCAGTATTTTATACACCACTATTATTAGTCTTGAATTCTTCGATATTTTACCACCAATATCTATCATAGCATTTAAAACTCCTTTACCTGAAGATGTTGACTATTTTATCACCTCGGTAATTGTGCGGATAGTATTTTTCTTCTGGATTGCTATCATAGCAGGACATCTGGCAGATATTATTCGCAAAAGAACTGAAGAGTTAATGGAGTCAAATATCAAGTCTGAAAGATTAGAAAGAACTAATAAAGAACTTGAAGAACTAAATAGAATGAAATCAGAATTTGTCTCTACTGTTTCGCATGAACTTCGGACACCTCTTACTACTATGAAAGAATTTGTCTCACTTATCTTGGATGAGATTCCAGGTAAGATTAATAAAGAACAAAATGAGTTTTTATCTATTATTAATGAGAACATTAATCGTTTATCTCGATTAATTAACAATATGTTGGACCTGTCAAGGATAGAATCCGGCAGGATGGAATTAAATCGTAAGAAAATTGATATAACTACTGTTGCAGAACAAGTAATTAAATTTCTACATGGGCAAGCAAGAGAGAAAGACATTTTAATAGAAAATTTATTACCTGCGGATTTATCAACTGTATATGCTGATATTGATAAAATCTCACAAGTATTGACAAATCTTGTAGATAATGCTATTAAATTTACTCAAAAAGGTGGTAAGGTAACTATAGAAGGTAAAATGGTAAATAATCAGGTACAAATTAGTGTAATTGATACAGGGATAGGTATAGCAAAAGAGAATATTCCCCAGATATTTGAGAGATTTCAACGGATTGAACTCCCTGTTGACAAACAAACACGAGGTTCTGGTTTGGGACTAAGTATTTCTAAAGCAATTATTGAGATGCATCATGGTAAAATATGGGTAGAAAGTGAAGTAGGCAAAGGAAGTAATTTTACCTTTTCTTTACCTGAATTTGATGAAGATATATTCTTTAAAAATGCTTTGACGCAAAAATTTAACTGTGCTTTGCGAAATCAATTGTTTTTATCATTACTTATCGTAAGTATAGAAAGTGAATCTGGGGAGATTGATGGTATATTACAAGATGTAGAAAATGTAGTCAAAGAGATATTACGAGGGGAAACAGATATAATTATAGGAATAAAAAAGAATAAATCGGTTCTCATTCTGTCAGAAGTAAACAGTAAAGATGCCCTGTCAATAAAAAATAGAATATTAAATGCATTAGTAGAACATGAATTTTTAACTCAAGAAGGTAAACATATCGATGTAACTATAAACTTAGGAATAGCTACTTATCCTGATGATGCGACTACTAAAGATGAATTGATGGCTAAAGCAAAAGAAGATTCGAAAAGGAGAAAACACCATGTCCAAAATATTAGTTGTAGATGATGACACAAAGCTTGTTGAAGCACTTAAGATTAGATTAGAAGTAAATAATTATAAAGTAATGACTGCGTTAAATGGGATAGAGGCATTAGAGAAGGTATATAAAGAAATGCCTGATCTGGTACTTTTAGATGCCTGGCTGCCTAAAATGAATGGCTGGGAGGTCTGCCGTAAGATTAAAGAAAGTGAAGAACTTAATTCTATTAAAGTGATTTTTCTTACTGCGCGGACAGAACTGAGTAATAGATTAATAGCCACTCAAATACTAAAGGCTGATGGTTATATCACTAAGCCATTTGAATCAGAGAAGTTAATTGCTACAATAAAGGAAGTGTTAGAGGAAAATGTCAAAGAAAAGGGTATTAGTAATAGATGATGAGCCTTTCTTGGTTAAGGCATTAAAAATCAGACTGGAAATGTCAGGATATGAGGTAATTACTGCTTATGATGGATTAGATGGATTGAATAAGGCAATAGAAGAAAAGCCTGATTTGATTGTCCTTGATGTGATGCTGCCTAAAAAAAATGGCTATCAGATATGTCAACGCCTAAAATCTGATGACCAATACAAACATATCCCTATTGTTATGTTAACTGCTAAGGGACAGAAGAGTGATAAAGAATGGGGAGAGCAGGCAGGAGCAGATTTTTATATCACTAAGCCTTTCGATGATAAAGAATTATTAGCCAAAATAAAGGAATTATTGGGAGAATAGATGAGGTAAAGTCAGAAATCATAATGAATATATTGCTGTGATTCAGACACTGGACATCAGACACCACCGAAATTTGCAGGAATATGGGATTATGGAATGGGCTATCAATATTTAATTGGAGTAGTTCAATGAATACAACTCAAATTCAAACTAATTCTGTAACTATTCACCACGAAGAACACGAAGAAAATTAGTAACCGTTCAGGCTATATATCAAAAGTGTAAGAAAGGGGATAAGGAGATAAGAATGATATGGAGATAAGATAATAGAAATAGATTGAAATTTATAGAATTCGAAGAATGTTGCGAAGCAAAAATAGGTAGAAATTGATTGTGGAAAACAACAAATTTCCATAAATTTCTATTAGTTTCTATTAATTTCAATTTTTGTAACTATTCACCGCAGAGACGCAGAGAAAAAATTAAAATCTATTCACCAGAGACAGAAATTTCCTTTTTTTGTGTGCATTTCGGGTCTTTCGTTGTTTATTAATCTTTTAATACTTACTTTTGACTAACTGTTTTTAAGCCTTTTTAAACAGCGAAAAATACGAAAAAAAGATATTTTCCCTGCGTCTCTGCGGTAAAGGATTACCTGAACGGTTACCAAAAATCTTCCCTCTCAAGATGTGGGTAACGATAAGGCTTTAGCCGATGGTTCTTCCCCATCTTTTCTAACATGCAAATCTTACTTAACACAACACTATCTACCAGTATCTCCCAGTCTTTACCTAAAAAGTATAGCTCAGGGAGGTAGTAAAATTGCTTGTTGTAGGTCTTTCAGCGGAAGGCCGGTCTTGTAGAAAACTGATGTTTAGTGAAAGATTGTTCAGGAAAGAATAATTACCAGTAACATTCAAGTTCTCACTTGCACTATCGTTAGATTTAGTAGAACTAAATGTGGTTGTAAGTCCAAAAGGCGCTTTTGTAATCTCCATGCCTACTGTTCTGGAAGTAGTTTCCTGGTTAATTGTCGTTGTTTTCCCCTTATTTATGTTATAGGCATAAGATGTTGAAACTATCTCGGTTATAGGAGCGCGGATGGAAACCTTCGTCTCTGTATCTATTTTATCTGTGTCATCCGGGGAATAGATATAAGTTTGCCCAAAAGTAAGTGGAAATTCCCGATTTTTTATCCTCAAATTGTAATTTATATCCCCCCTGTAATTGTGTGTTATATTTCTTTCTGTGGTTTTCTGCTCATCCAAAACATAACCTATTTGATACTTCAGGTTTTCAAAGATTGGCTGAGAAAGTTGGAGAGTAAGATTATGAGTAAGATTTCGTGTCTTTTCATCTAAGGAATAAGACTCATCAACACAATTACTGAAATTACAAGATAGAGTCATCTCTTTTATAAGATTAAAGAGAAGGTTCAAGGTATATCCGCTATTTTCAGATTTAGGGTTACCTTGTTCATCCTTTATCTTTGTTGCCTGAAATTCAATCCCTGTTTGCCCCAAAAACTTTTTCTCCCCTATATCGTAAGTCATACCTGCGGTTGTCAGATGCGTTTTAGCACTATTGGCAGATTCTTCTGTATCAGATAAGTTATAGCCCACACGGAAGATTAGAGAAGACAATGCTTGCCAGGAGACTCCATAATCCTGTGTAAATGTTTTAATATCTGTCTCTGTGGACTGGGATTTAGAAAGGTTATTATTTAAGTTAAATTTAGTTATAAATTTTAATTTCTCATTAATCTGGCTGATAAGTTCTGCTATATAGTTTTCCGACTCGGATGAGGTTTTTAAACTTTCATCATCAGGTATGTTATCAGTATCAGAAGATTGAATATCAAGGTTTAACTCGAAGATTTTCTTGAAAGGGATATTTGATGTTAGCCCAATAGATTTTACCTTAGTTTTATTCTTTTCAATAAAGTCCTGTGTTTTGCCAAGATTTAGAATAATATCTGTGCTCGCCTGCCCTAACTTACTCCCCAGAGAGAAGTTAAAATCTTCTGTTTTAACTTCTTTATCTGAACCAACATTCTCTCTTGTATTTTTATTAGCTGAATTAGAGTAATTGAATTGTATAGGGAAGTTATTAAATACGGATATACCCAGACCAATCTTCATAGAATTATCTTTACTCTTGTAATCGGTTTTATCGAAGGTATTCAAGCTATCTTCTGTCTTGCCCGATAACGCCAATTCCCATAAAGGATTTTTTATACCTACATCAAGGTTGGCTTTTTGTTTCCCGCCGGTTGTGAATTCTTGCTTATTTGCCTTAATCTCGCTTCTTATTTCAACTCCATTGTCGAGAGAACGTGTCTGATTTACCGCGACATTGGTCGATAGGGCGTGTTGAGTTTGATTCTGTTCATCTTCTACTGTTTGATAGCCTGTGGTAATTCCACCGGCTGCCCCCTCGGCTTCAAATTCAGTCCAGTCTATTTGTGTTGGTTGTCCGCTTGTCCCCTCCACATCCCCATATTCCCATTCGCCGTCCAGCTCTCCTCCATCCCAATCTTCGCCCTCTTCCATTTCTTCTTCTGGCTCTAGTTCTTCCTCTAGTTCTTCCTCTGGTTCTTCCTCTGGTTCTATTGATGGTTCTTCCGGACTAAAAGGAATGGGAATTACTATTCTTCCTGGATTGGGATAGATTATTTGAACTTCCAATTTACGGACTCCAGCTGGAATAAAAGGAGAGACTATCACATCATTATTTTTTGTTGCCGGAACTTTGAAACTACGCCAGCCCTTGCCATCGAGGTAAATATTTCCTCTGACATCTCCAATTCGTGTCTCTGAAGTTCTTAATTTGATGCCGACTTTGAATTCTTTTTTCTTTTGAATGTCTTTTTTGGGTAAGATAACTTTCATCCCTTTTACTCTAAACAGCTCATCTCTTAAAGTAGTGCGAACCTCTATCTGAATTGGAGAACTACCGCGAATCGGATTACCAAGGGTATCATAGCCTGAAAATGTGCGGCTAATCGTAAATCTACCGTTTGTCTTTCCTGACAGTGCCTGTGCCCTTTTCATATCATCAAGGATAATCGGTCTATTTAACCGTTTTGGGGACACTGGTGTAATATTTTCAGAGATGATGAAAACCTCTGTTTTTGTCCCATTCCCAAATCGATACACCACCTCCTCCCGGGTTATCCTGGCGCCAACAGGACCATTTAGCGAGAGGGTATAGGATAAATTAGCCCTCTTTTCGCCTTTATAAAATATTAAGGCATTAGGTGATGGCGTAACACGGAGAGTTGTAGCCACAATATTTACTTTGATGCCATCAGAAGATTTCCATTGCTGACCATAAGCATCTCTAACCGCGAAGTAGTAAGTTTTACCCTGGGTCAATGATAAACCAGACCTCGTCACACTCGTTCCTGTGGCAAATGTCCAGGTAGATACATCTGTTCCGCCGCGGGTTGTCCCAATGGCATACCAATAACCGTAGGGATTTGGTACTGGTGCCCAGTTTGCGGACAATTGTGTTGTTGACCGTGTCCAGTCTTCATCTGCACCGAGACCATCATTTACCCAGGCTGGTGGTCTTTGAGCGAAACCTACCTCTGCGGTCAATAAAATCCCTAAAACTATACCCAAAGTTTTTTTCTTGTCCATCTCTCGTTCCTCCTTATTACTCTATTGTCGTGTTGAACAAATAACGCACGGAATTTAATTCTGGTAACTGGTGATTGGTAACTGGTAATTAAATACCGTTTGGCTGAGCTCAGGACGAAACTATTTAACCAGTTACCAGTTATCCGTTTGCAGGTTATGAAATCTGATGATACGCCGTGCAAAACTTACTCAACACCACACTAGCAAGTTTATAAACAGGAATTTAGGCTTTAGCCTTTCATTGCAACAAATGAAACCCTACGAGGGTAAATTCCATCTTAAATTTATAATATAAATATAACATAATAACACTATAAAGTCAAATGATTTTTTTTTAAAAAAAACTTTTTGACAAAATAATAATAGTTAAGATATAATAAAAAATAGTTATTTTAAGGGGAATAAGAAGATGTTAGCAAAGGAGTCAAGACCATTATTTGTCCTGTTTTTGGGAATTGTTCTCCTGTGTGTTATCCTTTCATTTCAGGGAAGAGTAATGGGCAAGGTAGAAAAAACGATTAAATCAAAGATAATTATTTCAGTTTCTTCCTGTGGCAAAGAGGCAGATTTTCCATCGAAAGATAAACTTGTGACTATGGGGAAGGAGATAATTCAGAGCATTTTCCCTCTGGAGATAGAAAAGAGTCGTCGGGTAAAAGGGGAGATGAGTTTTATCGGGCGGAAGGAAAAAGTGCCGATGTTTAAGATGGGTAAGCGTTCAGGTGTCCATAAGGAGAAAAGGGGAAATGGGGAGAAAGGAGAGTGGTAGTGGAATTAGGTAGCAGAAGGTTTCATCAGTTGTCAATGACATTCTAAATAATATGATTTTCTTACTAAAATAAGAATACTTTTTCCCCTTTTCCCTAATTTCTCCATTTCCCCTTCGTTACACCCTGAACGGTTACCATAAATATCACCGGACGCCTTTTTAATCAGGAACCCTGCTGGCCAGCAACTCTTATAAAAACAGATATTCCCGTCGCAGAAGAGCATTTTCCCTACACTTCATACAATCTGGTTATAAAAGATAGTCACCTTTACATTTCATCAAGGAGAAGTTGTCGTTCAACAAGAACGATGAATATTTTCTCTTCTGCTCGCTTTCTCACTTGCTCCTAATGGCTTACCTTTCTTTTATCCTTCTCAAAATTAAACTTTGGGTCTTTATCCGTGGTATGGCATTTTGTGCAAATCTCACTTGAATCTACCTTGCCAGGTTTATCCCCAATATTTGCTATCTGCTTATCTACAAAAGGATTTTGACGGGTAATTAGATGCACCATTCCTAATTTATGACATTCCTCACACCCAACATTAATAAAATCAGGTGTTGTCTGATAGTCTGAAAAACCATTATCTTCTTTGAAATGGGTCGTATGACATTTAAGGCATTCAGGATTTTTTTCCTCCTTAACCCTCTGCAAGGATTGAAATGCCTTTGCATGTTTTGTCTTTTTCCATTGTTTATATTGTTTCTGGTGGCAGGTGCTACATCTTTTTGTTCCTGCATATATCGTTCGAACAAATGGGTTAGCGGGTTGACTTATGCCTTTCTCCTGGGTTTCTTTCTTATATGCCTCAATTATTTTGGCTATTTTTTTATCCACTGGCACAGATTCTTCAAGAACACTATTTTTTTCTTCAAAAGAGATTCTTCCTTTATCAAGATAGACCTTAATACATCTTCCTTCATCTCCTTTAGATGATGGTTGGAGAATTAAGGTGTGGTTAGTCTTGATTACCCCTCCTTCTTTTGCGACTCTAAATAATTCATCACAAATTATAATATCTATTCCCTCAACTCCTTTTGCCAGGGCTAAAGATTCTCCTTTGGTCAGTTGAGTTAGAGCAATGACAAGGTCACATTTATCCCTTAATGATTTGACGATTTCTTTAGCAACATCGATTGGGTCTTTTATAATTAATCCTTCTTCTAATTTGATTTGTCTGGATAGTCCAAAGATACCTATTTTAATTTCTTTGTCAACACCAGGAAAAGATTTAATTATGTATGGGTGTATGAGTAATTTATCTTTGTCAAATATATTGGCAGAAACAAATGGGAGATTATATTTTTCTTTTAAATTAATCAGCGTATTTTTGTCAAGATGTGGTATATCTTTTTCACTTAGATTTATCGCATCATAGTTCATTTGTGCCATTGCTCTGGCGATATATTCATTTTTCACATCTTTTATATTTTTTTGGCTTGAGGCAAAATAGCCTGAATCGAGGACAAGATTTATGGGTGCATTTTGCGTATTTTCTTTAATAAAAGTAGCCCATCTGACCAGACCGCCGCCTCTTTTACCTCCACACCCACAGGGCTCTAAATAGCCTTTTATATTACCCGAATAAAATATTTGAATTGTGGGAATAGAAATATTTGTCTCTTTTTCTTTGACTGGTGACTGCATTCCAGCCAGAGAAATTACTAATAATAAAAGTAATAACCTCTTCATTTTTCAACCTCCTTGTATTTGGTAAATGGTAACTGGTGAATGGTAATTAGTTACCAATTAACCGATTACTTACTTTTAATTTCGTGAGGCCCTATAATTGGTAAGTGTTCAGCTATCAGGTATCAGCAGTCAGATGTCAGCAGGGAAATGAGGGCAGTAGCAGGTTTTACGATTTTGCTTATTCTCCTGCATTAGAATGCGGTAACCCTCTTAAAAGCTGATGGCTGACACCTGAACGCTTACTATAATTGTAGCAGGGAATTGGTAGCGCCACGGGGATTCGAACCCCGGTCTGATGGCTGAGAACCACCTATCCTGGACCCCTAGACGATGGCGCCGTAATGTGAGGGAGATATTCCCTGCAAAATTTCGTAACCGTTCAGGGCTATACATTTGAAGTGTAAACAAGGAGAAATGGGGAAAAGGGAGAATTGGAGAAATGACTCAAACTTTTTCTTGCTCCACCCTTCGGACATCAATCCTGGAGTCTGCGAAATTTACCAGTAACCCTATTTCTTTATCCACTGCTCTAAAGTATGCTCTAACCTGATTATAATACTTCCCCCTTATCTCCTCAACAGTTTTAATCTCTACCACAATCTCATCTTCAACAAAAAGCTCAAGTCTATGAATCCCAACCTCAACACCTTGATAGAATATCTTGACTTCTTTTTCTGATTCAAAGATGATGT
>JBFLXS010000062.1 GCA_040755795.1 bacterium
AGAGTTACCCACATCGCTTGGACAACTGCAAGGCAGTTGCCCACAGTATCCACAAACCCTACTCCTATTTATTTTTATTTTATTTATTTTATTCTTAATAAAAGAACTAAATTTCAGTATACAATTAACACAGATTGACATGGATGAATAGCAGAGGGCAGAAGGCAGAGGGCAGAGGACAACAGGAGAAAAACCCTTCAACCTGATTACGGACACGGATACCGGACACGATTTACGAATTTTCAGTGTTTCATCCGTGTCTATCTGTGGCTGAATAGTTACTTTTTTTATTGACATGAGATAAAATTTTTGGTAAAATATCCCCGGAATGAACAAAAGTGAAGGTAACATCCGAATTCGAGCAAAGCGAGAATGTTGCGAAGAAAAAAATGCCCCCAAAAAGCAAATTCCTATCAGTTGAAGAAAAAAATGCCCCCAAAAAGCAAATTCCTATCAGTTGAAGAAAGGGAAGTAATGGGTGGCAAAAGATTGTTAATAGAAGGGGTGTCCGGGCTTTTCAGCTAGAGTTGGGATATCCGAAGTACTTCGGATATCACCCCAAAATTGGGGGTATATCCGAACTTGTTCGGATATAAACAAGTTATGTGAAATTGCTCTTATAAAACATAGAGGTAGACATGGCTAAATATTTGATTAATTTCAAAGCGATGGATTGGGAACGCCCGGCACCAGGTGTTCGCCATAAAGTCTTTTTAAAACATGGTCAAAGAGTTAGGTTGGTTGAGTTTTCAGATGATTTTGTGGAGAGCGACTGGTGCACAAAAGGACACCTTGGCTATGTCTTGGACGGCAGGATGTCAATTGATTTTAACGGAGAACGGGTAGAATTTAATGCAGGTGATGGTCTCTTTATACCCGAAGGAGAAGCGAGTAAACATAGGGGCAGCGTTGCAAAAGGAGAAAAGGTGCTGATTATTCTATTTGAGAAGATATGAGCGCAACTTCACATAACACAGCATATACGCTACGGGCTAACGCCCTTGCCCTCCGGGACATTTTGCTATTGCAAAACGTCGTATATGCTGAAACCAATAACCAAAATGTCGCTTCGCTCCATTTTGGTTATCGGGATGCGGAGGAGGGAGTTTAATGGTAAGTCAAGAGCAAATAGATGAAATTAAAACAAGAATTGCAGAAAACTTCAAGCCTCAAAAAATAATTCTTTTTGGTTCTTATGCTAACGGAACCCCCACAGAAGATAGTGATTTGGATTTGTTGATTATTAAAGATAGTAATGTGCCAGCACCTATACAGAATCGTAAAGTTAGAAAGATACTGGCGGGTTTGAAAATTCCAGTGGATGTGATTGTAAAAACGGCTGAAGAATTTGAAACCTAGAAGGATATTATTGGCACCATTATCTATCCTGCAAACAAATTTGGGAAGGTTATTTATGAATCGAGATGAAGTTATTGAGGATTTGGTTAATAAATGGATAAAGAAGGCAGATAAAGATCTTTTGTAAGCGTTCAGGTGGTGTAACAAAAGGAGATGTGGAGATTAAGGAGATAGGGAGATATTATTAAAAAAATTGAAATTAGTAGAAACTAATAGAAATTTATGGAAATTTGTTGTTTTCCACAATCAATTTCTACCTATTTTTGCTTCGCAACATTCTTCGAATTCTATAAATTTCAATCTATTTCTATTATCTTATCTCCATATCTCCCTTATCTCCTTATCCCCCTTCTTACACTTTTGATGCATAGCCTGAACGGTTACGATCTTTTGAGTGTAGAAAGAGAATTGTCCTTTGAAGACCCTGTTACAGAAACGGTATGTTTTCATTGTCAGCAGGCTGTAGAGAAGTATTTGAAGGCATTTTTAGTATACCATCAAATTTACTTTACCAAGACTCATAAGATAGCAGACTTGTTAGAATTATGTGCTACCGTAGAATCCTCTTTCAAAGATGAGTTGGAAGATGCGGATAGCTTAACTGATTATGCAGTAGAAGTTCGTTATCCTGATGTCTGGCTTGAACCAGGAATAGAATCTGCTGAGGAAGCTCTTGAAATAGCTAAGAAAGTAAAAGAGTTTGTCTTAAATAAGATTAATTTTGCCAATGATACTAAAAAGGAAGCAACCAACAGCGTCTAACAGCGTGTTTACGAAATTGCCTTCAGCAACTTCATAAACACGCAAATCGATAACCAAAATGTCGCTTCGCTCCATTTTGCGGGGGACCCACGAAGTGGGTCGCGCTTGCGGGTCGGGGCTGAAGCCAAAACTTGTAGTGAGCCTGTCGAACCTATGCCCCTAAAGGGGCACTTCGCTCATCCGCATCCCGTTAGTTGCAATTGCAGGCAGAAAGAAAATGGATAAGGGGAAAAACCGAGGAAAAAATAAAAATGGTCGTTGTCCGAATAAAAATGAAGGTTATTGAGAAATTAAGGGATGAATAATAAATCTAAAAGACCAGGGGAAAAATTGCTTGAGAAGAGAAACAAAGATGATTAAAAGTCCTTTACGTTATCCATGTGGAAAATCCAGGGCAGTAGGCTATCTTTACAAATTTATTCCTCAATATGAGGAACTCCGAGAACCATTTTTTGGAGGAGGGTCATTTTCGTTTTACTGTGTTCAGATTAGATAAAGAAGGTAAAGGTGTATTTATTTTTTTGGATCCACCATATTATTCAACTACACAGTCAAGATTATATGGAAAAAATGGGTATCTTCATGTAGATTTTAATCACGAAGTATTTTTTGAAAATCTCAAACAATTAAAGCATAAATGGTTAATAACCTATGATAATAACGAATATATCCGAGCATTGTTTAAAGACTTTTATCAGGTTGAGTGGGAATTGCAATACGGGATGAACAATTATAAACAACAGAGAGCACAAAAAGGGAAAGAGTTGTTGGTTGCAAATTATGAGATAACAAAAATGGATGTGCAAGGAATAATTTAAATTAAGGTCAAGTCGGTGAAGCAAGAGAAAAGGACAGCGACCATTTTTATTAGAAAGGAAATGCCTGCAACTGCAACTAACATAGAGTTTGCGACGCTAAAGCTAAATTTTTGAGTGGTATTAAGTGGTGTATCAAAGGTGAGTTATCCTTTTGAACATCTAACTGTAATTCAAAAGGTTATTGAGACCCCTACCAGCCAAAAACTTCGCAAACTCTGGGAACGTTAGGCGAAAGGGCAAGCAAAAAGGATAATCAGAATGGAACCAAAAGACTATAAGAACAGAAGTTACCTTTCAGCAATAGAAGCAGCTAAATTTTTAGGTATTTCTGTTGAAATACTTCATAAGCTTGCTAAAAGCCAGATTATTAAGGCACAAATTGCAGCCAGTCAACAGATGCGCTTTGATTTAGCTGAGTTAAAAAGATATGAAACAAATTTTAAACCCAAAATTGAAACAAATAAGATAGATATTGATACGGCAAATGTTATTGAAATAAATGAGACAATCCAAAAGATTTTTGTCAAAAATTCTATGAGAATGGATGAGTTGGAGGATAATAGTATTCATTTGATGATTACTTCGCCTCCATATTTTGATACAAAAATGTATTCAAAAGAACCTATTGAAAATGACCTTGGTAATATTCATAATGTTGATGAATGGTTTGAAAAAATAAACGAGGTATGGAAAGAAGTCTATAGAGTTTTACAACCTGGAAGAAAAGCATTTATAAATATCATGAACCTTCCTGTCCGATGTGAAAATGGAGGTTTTAGAACATTAAATCTAGTAGGTAGAACAATAGATACCTGCGAAAAAATAGGGTTCATATTTAAAAGGGATATAATATGGCATAAGACAAATGCTGTGAGGGCTCATTTTGGAACATATCCATATCCGGGTGGTATTTTAATAAATAATATGCACGAATTTATCCTTGAGTTTGATAAACCCGAGAAGAAGGGTTTTAAGAAATATAGCCATCTGACCAAGGAACAAAAAGAGCAATCAAAATTAGATAAAGAATTTTGGCTATCCTTAAAAAAGAGTGATGTTTGGTTAATGAAACCCCAGGGCAGCGGCGATAGACGGAATCACATTGCTCCCTTTCCCTATGAATTGCCTTATAGGTTGATTAAGGCATTTAGTTATATAAGCGAGACAATTCTTGACCCCTTTGTTGGCTCTGGGACTACACTTTTGGCAGCAGCAGATTTAAAACGAAACGGCATTGGTTATGAGATAAATCCAGAAATCGTTTTTGAATCAGTAAAAAGTTTAAGGCAATATCAAATGAGGTTGTTATAGATGGTGGAAACTATGAAATTAGATGGGAAAACAATATATGCCCAATCCAGCGATATAAAATCCCGCACTTATCTGGAATACCGCAAAGATATGAAGAAGAAAGCAATTGCTGAGTTAGAGGTATTGGAATGGTTAGAAGAGAAAGTAAAAGAATTATATCCAAAGAAACAGGTTAAGGTTTATAAGGCTGGTGGGGATAAATTTTTATGGTTTTTAAGAAAGGGCGGTATTTCAAGAGAGCCCGATTTTATTGCAGAAATAGAAAGGGAAAAAACAGAATTTGAGTTTCAATATGCAGAAAAAGCAGATTTAGAGTTTTATGATTTCAAAATATCTAAGGTTGCTAAAAAGAAAGGTGGTCAACGAGAGCCGATTGAAAACAAATTCTTTGTTTATATTCACAAACCGTCACTAAGATATGCTATATTCAAACCAAACTGGATTATGGAAAACAGTGAATATGGGATGGTGGAGGCATGGAGAAGTTATGCTTTTAGAGTACCACAGGGTAAATTTGAAAGATTGTTAAGATATGATGACACAATAAGGGTATTGTGTGAGAGGATTGATGCTAAAAATTTCCTTCTTAATTTTCAGCATGGGTTGATTGATATAACCAAAGAGAAGTTATCTCATCAACTTCAAGGTGTAATTGATGAAAACAAAATCGTAAAAATAATTCCCAAAGATCTGGATGGTTTTTACAAGGTTTGCTTTATATTGGATAACCTAAATAAGATTCCAGAAAATGCTAATCTCTGGCTGATTTATCTTTTAAGCTACATAAACAAGAATGTTTCACTCGAAGAGATATCTAAGATTGTCTACTGTATTGATTTTCTTTATTCCAGGATTGAACTGAAACTAAATGAACTTACTCAATTGATTGATAAAATCAAAGAGTTAATTGGAAAGATTAAGGATTCATATCAAAAAGACGGTTCTTATAATTCATCACTAATGTCAAGCCCATTAGATGAAACCCGATACGCTTTATTTTCAATCAATCTTTTGGAGGATTTGATACAAGATATGATTTACTATTATTCAATAACAGAATTAGAACCAATAAAGAAGATATATGAAAATGTGGGAGATATTGAGAAAACTTATAGATTGATTAAGGAGGCGAAGTAAAGATGACAAGGGAAAAAATCTGCTTGCCCCATCGCCTAACACAGCATAAAAGGTTCGTGCCTCACAGCACTCACCTAATTTTTTGCTTCGCAAAAACTTCTTTTATGCTGGGAAGGTTATGTGCAATTCGAAAACCTGCCTTTGGAAAAGGAGACCGTAAATTATGATGATGTTGTTGCCTTCGTTTAACTTCATAGGACGAAAAGGGAGAATGAAATTGATACGCAACTTTCATCTATACCACGAAAGCACGAAATAAAGGAAACACGAAATAAAGATGAAAGCAGGAAGATAGTTTGACTAAAGGTAGCTACAATCCAGTCCCCTGCATTTCAATCTCACCCTTTATTCCGTTGTTGAGTATAGTAGAAAGAACTCTGGCATCGCAGCCAGAATCGGGATAGACGAAACAGGTTCGTCTATAAACAAGTTATATGAATTGCAGGCTAATAAAAGGAGGGATTAAAATGAGCAATACAAATACGGAGACAAATTATAAAGAAATTTCACAACTTGCAAATAATGAAAAGATGATTCTCCTTTCTAAATTGATGTTGGAAATCTCTGTATATGTAGAAAGAGAGCGCAAGTTCAATATTTATGATATAAAAGGGGTGGGGAAAGAAATGTGGGAAGGAATAGACGCTCAAGAATATGTTAATAAGGAAAGGGCATCATGGGAATAAAGAGAATAATCAAACGACATAGAAGAATAATGTTTGATACTGCAGACCCAATAATTGCAGAAAAAGCAGCAGAATTAAGGGCACAATATGGAATAACAACACCTGATGCTATACAATTTGCAATAGGAATAGAAAACAACGGAACTCTTTTTGTAACCAATGATAAGAACTTAAAGAAAATTAAGGAAATAGAGGTATTAGCAGAATATTTATAGATAAAGAGATTAGCCTGCAACTTCATATAACAGCATGTTTACGAAATTGCCTAAAGACAACTTCGCAAACATGCATTCTGATAACCAAAATGTCGCTTCGCTCCATTTTGCGGGGCACCCGCCTCAGGCGGGTCGGGGATGCGGATGAGCGAAAGGCGGAAGCCAAAACTTGTAGTGAGCCTGTCTAGTGAGCTTGTCGAACCTATGCCCCCGGGGGCACTTCGCTCATCCGCATCCCGTTAGCCGAAACTACTTTTTAAAGGGATAAGAGGATATTTATGAAGAGAAGGCTGGGAGATGTTTTGTTTATCTGGATTATATGTTTGCTTATGGTGTTTTTCTATTATGGTTATGGACTGAAAGGGTTTGCCATTGTACTATGGATTCTATTTCTGCCTTTATATCTTCTTCGTCTTCTGGTTTGGTCATTTTGGTTGGGGTTGCGTCAGTGGTTATCAGTTAAATTTACACCAAAGAGTTATGTCATCTTGGTATTCTGCATTTGGGGAAGTTTGTCTGTTCTTCTATGGTTATACATACCAAATATATTATCAAGTGTTGGTAAATTCCCTTTGCCAACATGGGTTAGAATAGTAGGATTTATCCTCGCAGCGTGGGGTTTGATATTATCTTTCTGGGCTCAATGGCTCATTGGATTTAAAACAGCCATTCTCATCACCAGAATTTTTAACAAATGGACGATTAAAAATCAAAGAGTAATCAAAACAGGACCGTATGCTTTATTCCCTCATCCAATATTTATAGGGGAATGGTTGATTATCTTTGGTTGCCTTCTTCTCACATTGGAGACTGCTCTACTATATTTACTATTGGCTGCGTTCTTAGTGGACATCTTTGCTGCAAGAGGTGAAGAAAAGGATTTGAAAGAACGATTTGGGAAGGAGTATCAAGATTATCGGTCTCAAATTTTGTTGCTTATTAAAAGGAAAGGAAAAGGGTAGGTATAGCAGCTTCGGCTAACAACGGATGAAAGGGAAGTCAAAGATTTCCTCAAATTGCCTTCGGCGACTTCTTTTATCCGCAAGACGTTATCTGAAACCTCGTAATGAAGTGATATAATTTAATGAGAGAAGAACCGATTTTGCAGAGGCGCATAGGGCATGAGGGAAGAAAAACATACAATTGTATATCTTTAATCAGAATAATGGGGAGGATAATAGATGTTGGAGAAATATGAGGTTTTCCAAAAAAATATGAGAAAGGTAAAACTTCCTTCATCATGGGGGTCTCCAGACTCTAACCTTGAGCGCATAGAAAAAGGAATCGAAAAGAAAATGAAGGAAGTTTCGCATAGTGAAAGTGAGGATTTGGGCTTCTGGTATTTTAACTCCCATGATGTGGATCATATCAAGCGGGTTATCGGCTTTTTATACGAACTCATGAATAATAAAAAGTTCCTGATAGAAGACCATGAACAATATATCCTCTATCTTGCCGCTTATGGTCATGATCTCGGTATGACAGATTGGGACCTTCCGCTAAAAGAGGCTTACGAAAAAGTCTTGAAGAAAAAGATAAATACACAAGAGTCGCGGAAACTTCATGGACCTGCTGGCGCAGATATCTTAGATGAAATTTTAGCACCATTTATTACAGAACGAAGTGTACGCCATGTGATCGAAGAGATTGCCAGTTATCACTCTGGTAATGTAGATAAAAAAGAAGATTATTTTATTGATGGAAAAAGGATACGGAGAAATTTGCTAATCGCCTTATTAAGAATTGCTGACCTTATGGATGCTGATGAGAAAAGACTTCCTGGAAAGGAAATCATAGGAAAATGTATTGCCCTTGCTTCTACTTGTCCTAATCCTATTCGAAGCCAGTTTGAACATTACATGAGAAGAAATATAGTCTTATCATGCAAGTGGGATAATAAAGGAATTGAGCTTCAGCTCCAGAGGGAATTCCAAAATTTTGATATAACAAGTCCAGTTTTTAGTAAAGGAGAAGCTGTAACCGTCTCTGGAAAAGAGGCTTTTTTAGGTCTCTTAAAAGAATTTACCAAGGAGTTTGGCCTTCCACAGAAGTTTGAGGAATTAACAGAAAGATATCAAGATTTGGATTGGAATCAATTAATTACTATGAGCAACAAAGGGATATCAAATAAACTTCTATCCAAAGGCCAAAAGATTTCCTGGAGGGTTCGTTTCATAGGTAACCCTGAAAGAGTAACACCTGTTATTGCCCGTTGGACTCAAAAGGCTGAAGGGTATCGTCAAAGATTTGATGAAAACCCTCATCCTATTGAACAAATCTGTAAAAAAACAAGTAAGTCAGAACTTCCGTGTATCGCAGGCAGAAAAAAAGAAATTGAATTGTTTTCGAAACAGTTGAATAATCCCAATATTAAAGTTGAGATGTTCTGGATTTATGGACCACCAGGGATTGGCAAAACTGAGTTGAAGGATGAATTTTGTTGCATTGCTGAAGCAGAAAGATTCCAAAAGAAAAAAGGAGTATTGGGCAAATGGGGTATTAACACTGTCTTACAAGAAATGTTTGGCATTACCCAAGGAGTTTCACATCTATCTAAACCTGAAAAACCTGAAAACATAGAAGAATATATAACATTAACTGGAGTAATAAACAAACTTTCTATGGATGACACTGATACGATAATAGCTATTGATATCAACGAAGATTTTAATGACTATGAAGATTTACGGAGATATATAAAATATTTAGTCGATGAGATGCAAGGGTTAAAAAATAGAACTTTTCTAATTATTGCCACTCAAAAGGAACCTTTTCCTCAGCTACCTACAAATAGTAAGATTAAACTTGAGGGATTGAGTTCTGAAGAGATAAAGGAGTTGATTGAAATTAAGGGGCTGGATAAAAGACTACTTGATTATGTAGAATTACTTCAAAGACTAACAGATGGGAATCCTGGGAAAATAATAGTAAGGTGCAAAAGTATAGATACCCAAGCTCATCTTCAAGGAGAAAAACTAAGCAACCTGATTGAGGATATTTATAAAGACTGGTTCAGAAAGCTTTCCCCGGAGGAACAGAAAACTTTAATAATTTCTTCTATAGTTACTGAGGCTACTGGCAGTAGCCCATAAAGGAGGAAGATAAAGATGAATAGGGAAGAATTATTGGTAGAATGTGAAAGATTAAGCAGAGATATGCCAGAGGTTATAGTCAAAACAGAAAGGAAAGATATTCCTTTACCTTTTGGCGTTCGTGGCATTTATCGTGATTTCATACTCTCTCAATTCTTTCAATCACTAGAAGACCAGA
This sequence comes from bacterium, assembly GCA_040755795.1. Classification (NCBI taxonomy): domain Bacteria; species bacterium. The sequence continues at coordinate 9,559 of JBFLXS010000062.1, forward strand.
GGATAAAAATAGATGAGGAATTAGAAAATATTCTTAAGGGATATCCTGATGTCTTACTTAAAGCCTTTATAGAAACTCGTAATTTAAAGAAGATTAAAGAAAAGATTAAAGAAACAACTTATGCCGATATTCTAAAGAAGATGGAAGAAACCTATGCCTATGAAGAAATGATTAATATCTGCAGCTCAATAATTGAGCTTATTGAAGAGGAAAAAGATGAGGATTTAGAGTTTTACTATAATATTCTGAATATCAGAGCAAATGTAAAGTATTTTTTGGGATGTTTTAAAGAAGCAAGCGAGGATTATGAAAAGGCTTTAAAGATTGCCATAGAAAAGAAAATAGCGGATAGCAATCCATTTGGCTGGCTTGGAGTTACATATTTTAACCAAAGGAAATATGGGGAGGCGATTAAATATCTTCAACATGCACATCACATAGCCAGGTCCTTCCAGGAAAAAGAGGAAATTGAAGGCTTTTGGCTTGGTTCTCTTGGTAATGCATTTAGAGATTCAGGGAGGTTCCAAGATGCGATGGAATGCTATGAAAAGGCATTAAAAATTGCAAAGAAAATCGGTAATAGAAGAAGGGATGAAAGTCGCTGGCTCGCTAATAAAGGGAATCTCTACCATACTCAGGGTGAATTAGCGAAACTGTTAGGTAAACTTACGGAAGCAGAGAAGTATTACAGACAAGCAGAAGATTGTTACCAACAAGCATTAGATATTGCAAGGAGTATTCCAGATAAACGTTTAGAATCTCGCTGGTTAAATAATCAGGGGAACTCTTACTATGACTTTGGAGAAATGGAGGAAGCAATAAGATGTTACGAAGAAGGAAGAAGAATTGCCCATGAAGTTAAAGATCGGCAAAATGAGGCTATTTGCCTTTCTAATCTTGGGATGAAGTTCACTGAGATAGGTAGAAAGATGATTGAAGAAGACAAGGTTGAAGAAGGAAAAAACAAGGTTATAGAAGGGATTAATTATCTTAAAGATGCGGTAAAAGTTACAAAAGCAAGTAAAGATTGGGAGACAGAAAAGAATTATCTTGATATGCTTGTAAATTCCTATCTTACTATAAATCAATCAGAAATGTGTGTGAAATATCTAAATGAGAATTTAGATGAATCTGAAAGATGGGGCATTAGAGAGGAAGAAGAGATATGGCTTGCTTTTTTAGGATATATTTATTATGTCTCTAAAGATTCTCTAAAGGCTGGTGATTATTTTAAGAAGGCTTATGATATTGCAAAGGAGATTAGAGATTGGGATATGGAAATTCAGCTATCTCCTTTTTTGGGTGAAATTAATCTTTCAGAAACAGAAGAACTTTATAATGCAAATCAACTGGATAAGGCATTAGATAAATCCATTGATGCTATAACACAATTAATGATGCAAAACTTTATCCAGATGATGCGACTCTACCAACAATTCTATGAAACTACTCGTTACATGAGAATATCAGATTTGGATGAAAAAATTATAAATTATAAAAAAGAAATAGAAAAAGATCCATCAAATAGCGCTTTACATTCTGAGCTTGCTGACTGTTATGCCCGGAAGGGAGATTTAGAAGAGGCTATCTTAGAATATCAAAGAGCAATTGAGATAGATCCTTCAAAAATACTCACTGTAATGAGTAAAATGGAGGTTACTGTCTGGCGTGGACTATACGATGAGGCTGTTAGTATTTACCAGGAGTGGAAAGGAAAAATTACATCGAATGAACATAAAGTAATTGCCTCCTGGATTATATCTACTGCTTTAGCCTTATCTGGAAAACCTTTTGATGAATACATTGAACCTTTATTGGATGTGGGAATTAACATAAGTGGGACTGGGTACTCTCTGGAAGATATTCTGCCATATTTTTCTAAATTAATAGATGAAGGTATTTTTATGGATAGACTTATTCAGGCATGGGAACTTCATACATTATTCCAAAGACATTACGGGAAACCTGACTTAAAAAGTATAATCGAAGAAATAAAGAAAGCTTTGCCAGATGACTTTACAGTAAGGACACTGGCTATTACTGATGAGGGAGTTAAGGCAGAAATAGACAAGGTTTTACCAAAAGAGATCAAAGAAAATCTAATTGAGCTAATTGAGAAAGCAAAACCAACAAAGATTACAGAAACTCCTTTGGGTAAGACTCTCTTGAAGCGCGGGTTGATCTATCGGAGGCTTGATCGACCAAATATGGCTATCAAGGATTATACGACAATATTAATGTTTGATCCAAATAATAGTGAGATTTATATGTGTATAGGTGGGTGTTATGCCCAGAAGGGAGAATTTGAAAAAGCTCTTGTGGAATATAAAAGGGCTATTGAGCTAAATTCTTCAAATGTCATGGCATTACTTGGGAAGATGGAGGTGGAGATATGCTTAAAGAGATATGGAGATGCTCTACGCAGCTATAGAAGATTGGATCAGGAGAAAATTTCGCCAAAAGAGAGGGTAATTGCAACATATCTTTTCTATCTTGCTCTGGCTTTAGTTGGTGAAGGTTACCAGAGGTACATTGGGCATCTTGAGGATATGAATATCAAGATAAGAGAATGGCATGATTGGTGCAATGTAGAAATTGACCGCCACATTGCGAAACTTGAGGAAGAAGGATACATACCTAATCGAATTCAAGAAGCCCAAAAAATTCAATTTTTATTTAAAAGGCATTTTGAGGAATTTGACAAGGTAGGTGATGAAAGTGATAACAAAAAGGGATAAAGAGATAATCTTACAATGTGCTGAGAAATATAATGTTTCCTCTATCTTCTTATTTGGTTCATCAATTAAAACAGATAAAGAGTCAAATGATATAGACATTGGGGTAAAAGGGATAGAACCTCGGTTATTCTTCAAGTTTTATGCCGAGCTATTTAAATACTTATCAAAACCTGTTGATCTTGTAGATATGTCTAAGAAATCATTATTTAATGAGCTTGTGGAAGAAACAGGAGTAAGAATTTATGGGTAATCTATCTAAAGAAATCCTTGCAGAAAAAGAGAATGTAGAAATAGCATTAAGTAATCTTAGGGAGGCTATGGACAGAGAGGAGAAGTCGGTTGTTGAATTGGCAGCTATTGGTGCATTCCTTCATAATATTTACAATGGAATAGAGAATATTTTGAAACAAATTTTAAAGGCAAGAGATGTTGAGATACCAAAATCTGACACATGGCATAAAGATTTATTGAATCTTTCAATATCTCTTGGAGTTATATCAGAAAGGCTATCTGATGAACTTTATGAGTACCTAACTTTTAGACATTTTTTCGTTCATGCCTACGGATTTAGCTTGGAGGAAAGTCCGTTAGAGGATTTAGCTAATAATATTCCAGAGATTTGGTTGCAGTTTGTAGAAGAAATAAGAGAACTTTTTCAAAAGGAATAATTGTTAATGAGGAATAGATATTGCCAGACTTCAGATAACAGAGTGTTTCCAAAATTAGTCTCCTTATCAGTCGACTAACTTCGGAAACACTCGAACCGATAGCCAAAATGTCGCTTCGCTCGAACCCCTTTGGGGTTCGCATTTTGGTTATCGGGATGCGGATGAGCGAAAGGCGGAAGCTTTATGTAACTCAAAGGGAATTTTTGAAACCTGTTCCTGACAGGCTCAGGAAAAGGGAAGTTGCAAAGCGTCACTTCGGCTATCAGCGGCGGCGGGGAACCCACAGGGTGGGTCGCACGAAGTGGGTCGGGGCTGAAGCCAAAATGCCCACGACCCACTTCATGGGTACCCCGGGCACTTCGCTCATCCGCATCCCGTTAGATGAAATTGTGGCTTTAAAAACACTGAGATAGGAAGATAAGAATAATGATACTAAATGAAAAAGAAAAACTATCACTGAAAAAATTCAGAATGAAGATTGAGGAAGTATTATTAGGCAATCTTGTAGAGGTGAAGTTATTTGGTTCCAGAGCTCGTGGAGAGGCTCGGAAGGACTCTGATATAGATATATTAATAATAACTGCTGGTGGAGATTGGCATATTAGAAATGTGATATATGACATAGCTACTGATATACTTCTTGAGGACGGAATTTGCATATCTCCAAAAGTCATTAACAAAAAGGAATAAGGTTATCTCTATAAAATAAAAACTCCTTTCATAAAGAATGTTATTCGAGAAGGAATCACAATATGAATAAAGATATACCTGAACATACTACTAAGGAATTGAACCGCGATAAAAAGGCCCTTCATGCAGCAAAGGTGCTAATGAAAGAAAGTCTATTTGAAGATTGTGTTTCAAGAGCCTATTATGCTGTCTTGCACGCAGCAAAAGCAGCTTTATCTTTGGCTGGGGTTGAATCAGATACACACAATGGCGTCCGAAGAATGTTTGGTCTACATCTGGTGAAAACAGAAAAGATAGAGAAAGAATTTGCGAAAATACTTACAAGGGAACAAGAGGATAGAGAAATTGGAGACTATGAAGTCGGTATAGAGATAGAAGAAGATATAGCAAGAGAAAGAATTGAAGAAGCAGAGAAGTTTGTTCATAGAATTGAGCAATATATTCATGGATTGAATGAATGACAAAGAAAGAGCCCCAACTTCATCTAACAGAGCATTTACGGCTTTGCTTCGCTTCGCCTAACTTGCCTCGCAAGTTCGTAAATACTCAAACCGTTAGGCGAAATTGCTCGGACGCAAAGATATGCCTCTCCCTAAAGGTAGACTTAAGGAAATAGAGAGCAAAAGAGAGGAAGTATTTTATTCGTTGTTGCCTGGTATTAAAGGGATTGCGGAAACTGTTTACTGACTGCTGTAACATGCCTGTCAAAGGATGTCCGTCTTTGCATATTATCAAATTCCCATCAATAGAAAGAAATTGACAATATTTAAGGACTTTGTTATAATGAAATTATGAAAGACATTGGAAGTTCTGAAGGAATATTGGAAAAAAGATAAGCCTGAAAGGTGGCTTTTTGGCGGCGCAAGGAAAGAAAGATATTTATCAATTAGAAGCGTTCAGAAGATATTCGAGCAGACATGTGAAAAAGCAGGCATAAGAAAAGAGATAACTATACATGGTCTTAAGACACAGCTTTGCTCCACATCTATTGGAGGGTGGAACGGATTTGAGATACATTCAAGAGCTATTAGGGCATAAAGATAGCAAAACGACTGAAATCTATACCCATGTAAGCACAAAAAGCCTGGGTAAAATCAGAAGCCCAATGGATAGTATAGACATAGGTGATAAATGACAAAAAAATGTTAGTAGAAAGAACTCTGGCATCGCAGCCAGAATCGGGATAGACGAAATAGGTTCGTCTATAAACAAGTTATCTGCTCATTGTGGCTAAAAGGAGAGGATGCAAACCATGGGTAAATATGAAGCAGAACCAATGAAAAGGAAAGAAAAGGTAATTCTTGAACCCATTACTTCTTCACTTATAGAGGAGATTCGGGATAAGATAGTAAAATATC